>JAKQGD010000443.1 GCA_029573365.1 Bacteroidota bacterium
TCACTAAGATAGAGGATAAAAACGGCAGGGTTATCTACACTTCTGTGCCAGAACAGAAAAAAGCCATAAATCCCGCTTACAATTATGTGATCGTAGATATGCTAAAATATGTGGCCAGCATCATCCAGTCTAAGTTTACAAGTGAAGTGGCCGGCAAGACAGGTACCACAAACGATTACAAGGATGGATGGTTTGTAGGCTTTACGCCTGAGATAGTCATCTCCACATGGGTCGGCGGCGACCAGGAATTTATACGATTCAACAAGCTGTCAGATGGCCAGGGTGCCGTGATGGCCCGTCCGTTTTTCGAAAAGCTGCTTATGAAAATAGAAAAGGACAATACCCTTGCATTTGGTACCCACACTGTATTTATGAAACCCGAGGAAGAAATCATAGAAACAGACTGTACCAAATACGAGACAGCAACACCCGGCGAAGAAAAACCAAAAAATACAGATTTTGACGAGGAGTTTTAGCGGAAGTATTACCTTATAACCGTCAATGAGCCTTTGTAGAGTCGGGTGACCTTGTCTATATACTCCACCTCACACATCCATGTGTAGGCTCCGCTGACTACTTTGCTGGCATTAATCTCACCGTTCCAGTCCATCTCAGATACGCCGTGGCTATCGGTTGAGGTCTGATACACCAGATTGCCCCACCGGTCATAGACCCTGAAATATCTTATCCCTGCCACATCATTGCCTGCAAAAAAAGTAATCCTGTCATTGACGCCGTCGTTATTAGGAGTGAATACATTGGAAATCACAAAACTTCTGGTTTTATTGACAGTGACCCTTATGGTGGCTTTGGTTTCACATCCGTCTTCTGAAGTGACGGTGACCTCATAGCCGGTGTCATTGACCGGCCTGGCTGTCGTTTCAGGACATTGTGGACAGGCCACATCCTCGGCCGGCGACCACAGGACGGTCTGTTTGGCCAGATTGGTAAACACTTCAAGGACCAGGCTGTCGCCCAATCTTATGGTTTGTTCCACTGAATTGACGCTGATGGCAGGTATCATGATTTCCCTGATTCTAAAGGCGGTGGTATCGGTACAGCCGGAGGCGTCTATGACTTCCAGCAGGTACTGACCGGGACCTACATTGTCAAAAGCAGCTGACGGCCGGTAGGTGCCATCATCTATCCTGAAAAGATATGGTGGCACACCTCCGGAGGCGTCGGCTGTGATTTTTGCCGAGCTGACAGAAGTACAGTCCGGCCCTTCAATAGTGTGGCTTAGATTGAGGGCATCAGGTTCCTCCAGTTTTACACTTAAACTGGATGTACATCCGTTTTTATCGATGACGGCAAAGGAATATTCGCCTGCTCCGAGGCCTGCCAATGAGTCAGAAGGCATGACATTGCCCTGGTATTCGAAAGTATAGGGTGGCGTGCCTCCTGAGGGCTGAAGCCTGATAAAGGCGTCTTTGTCCCCATGACAAGCCAGGTTATATCCGTTTATGTCAGAAGACCTGACAGTGGCCTCCAACAAAGCAGGCTGTGGTACCTGTACTGTGAGTACGTGGCTGTTGCCATAATCGTCGATGGTGGTGATGTAGTAAGACCCTACATCGAGTCCGGGTATATTTACTGCCTGCCCGGTCTGCAGTATCGTACCGGAAAAAGTGACGGAAGGATTCTCCAGCTTATAACCCGAATAATGCAGCGGTGGTGTACCAACACCTACCTCGAAGTCAATAAATCCCGAGTTTTCGCCGTTGCACAACGGCGGATTTACCACTGCGAGGGCCATGATATTGCATTCAATAAGCTTAACATTTACATCCATGTATATGTCGCAACCTTCTTCGTTTTTAATGACAGCCTGGTGTGGTCCGTCCGTATAAAACATACCGTCACCCAGCTTTAGGGTATCGCCGTCACACAAGTTTATGCTGGTGCTTGCCGTAATTCTGTCATCCACGATGAGATCCAGATATACTATGGAGTCACACCCGTTTTCGGCTTGTAGGAAATGGTCGTATTTGCCTGTTTGGCAATACTTTTCTCCAAAAAAATTAAAACACTCGCCATAACATATCTGCTGCTGCACTACAGACTGGGGTATGGGCAGCACTTCTACGGTTTTGCATATCCGGGGTGCTTCGTCACATACATTGGAGGCATCCAGACATACCTGATAAGTACCCGATTTTTCGGGCTTGTAAACTGCCTGAAGACCAGAGGCTGTGTGGGCACCATCTACGGACCAGTTATAAAAGGTAGCACCTGTGATGCCGGGGGTTTCCATGGTCAATTCATCACCCAGACACACCCGGTTAGGAAGGATCAGGGCAGGGGCTGTTTCGAGGGGAGCCACCTTGGTAGTGCCATTGGTGACTCTTATGGTCCAGTCGCAGATATCATTGTCGCTGCCGTCCATGACAAAATAATAATACTGGCCTATGACGAGAGGTACGGTATTGATAAAAACTCTTGTTTCTCCGGGTCTTACGTCGGTGTCACATTCACTCACCCTGCTAAAGTTAGTACAGTCGGTACTGCGGTATAAACCTATTTCCAGTCCGTTGTTGTCGGCACAGTTTGAGACTTTGACCTCGAGGGTCAGATTTGTAGACCCTGCTATAAACCCTATCCATTGCATATGATGGACTTTTGATGTACAAAACCCCGGAGGAGCCTGGCCAATGATATTGCTGTTGTTTCTGCCTGTAAAGCCGTCGATGTCACAGATGATACAGGCATCCTTGCATAGTGACGTCATGGCAGGATTGGCTCCGCAGATGTCCGGCTGAGCCCATGCTTTAGCCGAAATCATCAATACCATATACAGTGCAAGGAATGTTGACTTTGTCAAACCTTAATTTTTATAGTAAAAGTAGTGCAATTTGCTTTTGTAATGGCTTTATCAAATGAAAATTCCAAAATTTCCTTTAATGTCTAAATCTACTATTCCAGAAATGAGTAAAAATGTAAATCTCATCTTTGCAGAAAGTTTAAAAAATTAGAAAATTAGCACATAATTATATTTTGTACTTAAACCTACCACGATTATGAAAAAAAACTTCTTAAACATAAATAAAGGAGCGTATTCGAATTCAAAATAACCTTTCAAATGAAAGAATTCTACCTTGCGGACATGACCGGACGAAAATTAAAAAAAGCCGGCTTCCATTTAAGAGACCGGCTTTTCGATTGTATTTATACTGGAACAAAAATCAAGGGAATACGCCTAGGGTCAGATAGTCATTTGCCACCTTGTTGAGGGCACATATGAAGGCTGCGTCTCTGAGATTGTCCACTTTATCGTAGGAGTGGTATATGTCCATAATCTGATGGTATGAGTTGATCATTGTCTCCTCTAGGCCAGACCTTACGAGGTCCACTTCCTCGGCACCACGTGTGATAAACTGCTTCTCTTTTTCGTTGATTGATTTACCGGTGAGGTTTTCAAATGTGGAAACAATGTTTTGGTATGTATTCTGATTAAACCTCTTGTCCATCCTGCCGAATCTCATGTGAGACAGGTTTTTGAGCCACTCGAAATAAGAAACTGTAACACCACCGGCATTGCAGTACATGTCAGGGATGATAATTTTGCCGGCTTTTATCATCATGTCTGCTGCACCGGCCGTTACAGGTCCATTGGCAGCTTCGGCTATAACTTTTGCCCTTACTTTATCGGCGTTTTCCTCTGTGATCTGGGATTCCAGGGCTGCAGGTACAAGGATGTCACACTCTATGCCTACCCAATCACCTCTTTCAGTCAGAGTTACTGTTCCCGGCATACCGATGATGGTCCCATTGGCCTTGCGGTAGTCGAGGGCTGCCTGCATGTCTATACCTTTTTCGCTGTAGACCGTGCCTTCGAGCTCTGACAGGCCTATGATTTTTACATCACCCTCCTGCTGTGAGATGAGGCCTGTGTATGAGCCCACATTGCCCATGCCCTGAATGACCATGGTTTTGCCGGCCAGGCCTTTTGTGGCTCCTATTTTTTTAAGCTGGGTTTCGTCATTAAAGACTTCTCTGATGGAGTAGTAAACTCCTCTTCCTGTGGCTTCGGTACGTCCGTTTATGCCGTTTTGTCTTACAGGTTTGCCGGTGACACAACCTGCGGCATCGATTTCACCGCCTTTAAAGGTCTGATAGGTATCCAGAATCCAGGCCATTTCACGCTCCCCTGTACCATAATCCGGGGCCGGCACATCTACACTTGGCCCTATAAAATTTTTCCTGATTAGTTCCACTGTATACCTTCGTGTGATTTTTTGAAGTTCGTCTTCGGTATAGGCACGAGGGCTTATCTTAACCCCGCCTTTGGCACCTCCGAAGGGCACATCTACGATGGCACACTTGTATGTCATCAGGGCTGCCAGTGCCATTACCTCTTCCTGGTCTACTAGGTGGCTAAAACGGATACCCCCCTTGGTGGGAAGCCTGTGGTGTGAGTGTTGTACTCTGTATGCTTCTATGACCTGATAAGTATCCCCGATCTTGACAGGAAAGTTCATCTGGTAAACGGCATTACAGACTTTAATCTGATGTAGAAGCCCGGGATGGATGTTGGTGTGGGCCGCCGCCTTGTCGAAATTGGATTGTACGCTTTCGAAAAACTTTGCTTGCTTACTGCTCATTTTTAATTTGATTTTCTAATTTGGTTAGTTTATTGTCGAGCCGGAAAAGGAAGATTACTATCCCGGCAAAGATGACTACAATTACTGCCACTACTGCGTAGATTTTGCCTGTACTTCTTAAAAAATCAACGCTTGCCGATTGTGCAGACAAAATCCCGGCATCACACGCCAGCAGCAGCATAACGGCTGCAAATTTCATTATTTTCGTATGAATATTCACCTTACTCAGTATTTTCTTATGTTTTGAATGTCCATTTGTACCTGAGCCTCTCGTATCTGATAAGCAACGATGCCATCCATACGCCGAGCAGAGTCAGAGCTATAATAGAGGGATAGAAAAATAGCCTCAATGTATTGTCGAGGTCTTCGCCGCCAAGAGCGGGATTGCCACCATTGCCGGGATGCAGACTGTCTGTTAGCCTGGGGATGACAAACACCAGAGGAATAAGTGCCACAAAAGCAAAAATGCTGTAAGCCGCAGACAAACGGGCTCTTTTATCCACGTCTTCTGTCGATGTTCTCAGCAGCAGATAGGCCAGGTAAATCAGCATGGCTATGGCTGTCATATTGAGCTTGATATCCTGCGTCCAGAAAGTGTCCCAGGTAAACCTAGCCCACACCGAACCCGTAATCAGACCCAGAACTCCGTAAAGCAGAGCCACCCTTGTATATCCGGCAGATCTGGTATCATGGTCAATGTCTTTAGTCCTCAGGTACTTTATGGCGTGGTACACACCGGCTATGAGCAACAAAAACATCGCAAACCAAAGGGCCACATGGAAAAAAGTATTTCGTATGGTCTCATTGAGAATGCTGCGGTATGGAAAGGCCAGTCCTGACGGATGATGAAAACCCTTTAACGCGTCAGATTCCCATCCCCCGGAGTTGACATTGTTGCTTGTGGTGTCCCTTGTCAGAAAAAAAGCATTGGGCTGTACAAAGACACCATCCATGCTGTTGTCAATGATGAGTGTGAGGGGTGCGGTCTGGTCACCAGAAGCAAAACCCTGCGGCAGCACAAAATTTGCTTTCAATCGGTTGTCGTCGTCAGCTGTTATTGCTGAATGGGGAATAGAAAGGACAGAATCCAGCTTGAGCCAGGCTCTGTTGTCTCCCGCTGCCGCGAAATGGGTATTATAACCTGTGATGTCAAGCTGTACCTGAGTACCGGTGTATCCGTGGCTGGGGCTGACCTCCGTGATGCCGGGCTTCAGGGGCACAGTTATGCCTCCGATCAAAACATACAAAAACAGGATGGCACCGGCCAATTTCCACCAGATTCCTTTCATAAAGGCCCGATTGATCGTTTGATATTATGGTAGAAACAAATCTTCATGATTGAGGTTTTGGTTTGATCACGATTTCCACAATACAGGAAAAAGCCACATAAGTACACCTGAAAGCAGTAGGTCCACCCCGGCGAGCATCCACAGGTCCTCTGTAACCGCAGTATCGCTGATCAGTCTGACGCTCACGGCTGTGACCTTGAGCAGCAGCAACACCGATGGCAGCACAAGTGGCAGTGCCAACACAGACATAAGTGTCGTATTTCCCTGTCCTGAGGCAGTAATGACGGACACAAAGGTAAATATCACAGATATGCCAAAGAGTCCCAATGCCGAGCCTCCAAAAAACAAGGCACTGTCCTTTACAGGGTAACCGCTGAACAATGAAAGAAAAAAGACCACAACACAAAAAAGCAGCAGCATAAACAAATAATTGTAAAACAGCCTGGCGATAATCAATTCCAACGGATCAAACAATGTGAAATAGTACAGGTATGTCTCTTTTTTTTCCTGAAGAAAACTTTTAACAATGGCATTGAGGCCTGCAAAAAGCATAATAATCCAAAGAAGGATGGTCCACTCCCTGGGATTGATGTTGTTAAATGACTTGTACATGATAAACACCACTGTAGCAGCAAACAGGGCAATGCCACCTACGGCATATTTTTGCCTCAGCTCTATCGTGACATCCTTGACAAAAATATCCTTGATTCTGACAATATTCATGTCCTGCTATGTGCCCCAAAGGTAACCATAATTTTGGCGAAAGCCATATTTTTGATAAAAAAACAGAGACCCCTTTTCAACCTGACTACATAGTGTGTTAACCTTCGTGAAGCTTTCTTATGAGTTCGTCTTTATATGCCGAAGACACTTCCACATCGGCACCACCGGTCATAGACAGATATCCGCCTGAGCCCTTGTGATAGGCAGTGATAAAGTCGGTATTGACTATGTGCGAACGATGGACCCTGATGAACTCAGCTGGCAAAAGATTTTCAAAAAATCCCAACACCCTGCAAACCATTTTTTTGCGTCCGTCTTGTAAATATATATCAGTAAAATTGCCGTTTCCCTGCAGTCTGACGATATGCCCTGTTTTAACCAGTTCGAACCCTTCCATTGTAGGCAACACAAGGGTTTGACGCCGGGGCTGCTTTTCGAGAAAGTTATCCAGCAAAACCTTGTTTCTGTTTATTTGCTTTCTGTTATCAAGGCTCTCCTGCACTCTTTCTACAGCTTGTATCATCTCTTCAATATCCAATGGCTTGAGGAGGTAATAGGATGCTGACATATTCAGTGCCTTAATGGCGTATTCAGCGTAAGCTGTAAGAAAAATAGCCTCATATCCGATATCTGCGGTCGCTTCCATGACATCAAAGCCTGTACCGTAGGGCATTTCGATGTCGAGAAATACCACTTCGGGCCGCAACTCCCGTATCATGTCTATAGCCTCCCTGCCGTCAGCAGCTTCACCCACTATATCCACACCCGGGCAATATCTGACCAGATAGTCACGCAGGATGTCCCTGGCTGTTTTTTCGTCATCTGCCAGTATGGTTCTCATTTAATCCCAGCATTTTGGTTTTTAATGTCTGCCTTGATGTCCGCCGGAAAGGTAAGTTTTACCATTGTGCCACTCCCGTTTTCCTGGTCTGTGATATGACAGATAATGTCGATGCCGTAAATGTCATTTATCAGATCTGTTCTTTCTGTAATATTGGCTGTGCTGCGGCTCTTTTTTTGTTTCTGGTGCCCTGTTTTCATCTCCATGGATGCCTTGCGTCCTATGCCGTTGTCCATGACCATGACCTCTACTTTATCCCGGTTTTTAACCATGCTGACCACAAGTTTACCTTTGGAGTCCCTGTATCTCAGACCGTGCCAAATGGCATTTTCTATATGCGGCTGTATGACCATATTGGGTACCAGCATTTTGTTATCGGCATCGTCTATGTCACAATTGAATTCGTAGTCAAATTTTTCCGAAAACCTCTTGTGCTCCAGTTCGAGATATTTGGTCAGCAGGGATTTTTCTACACTCAATGCTATAAAATCGGAGCCCGAGTTATCAAGCACGTCTCTCATCAGCGATGCAAAGTTGGTCAGGTACTTGTTGGCTGATCTTTCGTCGTGGGCCGAGATAAACTGATTTATGCTGTTGAGGCTGTTAAATATAAAATGGGGGTTCATCTCCTTACGCAAGGAATGCAAGGCTATGACTTTGTTTTTTTGCCTGATGGAGCTTAGGGCCCTAAATATCAGAAAGGTCGTCGCTGCCAGCAAGAGCAAGCCGGCAAGCAGGATGAAGTTGATGGTGTTTTGCCTTTTTATCAGTTTGTCCCTGAGTTCGTTTTCTTCCTGAAGCTTACGGATTTTTTCTGACGAAAGACGCATTACTTCCCTGTCCATAAGCGACGTGTCGGCACTGATGACCTGCTCGAGATCTCCGGCAAACCGGTCAAAGACGGACCTGCTGCTTTTGGTGTCTCCCTTTTTGGCGTACAATTCTGACAGTTTTTGTGTCAGATTTCTTGCCTCATAGGTTTGGCCTGTGGAGATGGACAGACGGTATGATTCTTCCAGCAGGCTGAGGACTTTTTTGTCATCATTCTTGGCTGTATAGAGCTGACTCAGCTGGTTTATAGCTTTGATTTTAAGCCGTGGGTCAGTGGCTATTTCGTTTTCTTCTGATAGGTCACGGGTCACAGCTATTGCCGTATCTATGGCATTTGCTTTTATGAGGGCTTGGTTTCTTTTTTCGTTTATTTCCAGTTTGTCATCAGGGTTAGCGGCATTAGACATGGCTTCCCTGTAGTTGGTAATGGCGGGTTCCAATTTCATCTGTTTGACTTGGGCGTCAGCCACCTGTTCGTATGATTCGCTGATGATTTCTGTCACTGCCTCCTGAGATGACTTGAGTTTTTCAATCTTCTGCATAGCTTTCCTTTCCTGGACTGCAGGTTTGTTTTTTGCCATCACCCTGTCGGCATCTTCCCTGTTGACTGTATTCATCACCTGGTCCCTGGATTTCGTATTTTGTGATGCAGAATAATAGTTGCCGGCGGCATCCTCGACCTTGTTGAGTTTTTCCTGTACACGGGCGAGTCTGCGTTGTACATCAGCGGTTTTGACATCATCACCGGCAAGCTGGAAATACCGGACCGAGTTGGTGTAATTTTCTTCACTGCTGGTCAGAATACCTTCTTTTTCGTACTCTTCACCAAGAGCATAATAGGCATGTGCTATTTCCCTCATATTGCCCTTTCTTAGGGCTGCCTCAAGGTCTGCAGTTTTGCTGATAACCGGCGAAGGTCCCTTTTTTTTGGAATATTTATTTGTAGGATAAGCATCATTCTGAGCCATAAGACCTTTTGGGTCCGTGACCATAGCCAGGATAAAAAAATGTGCCAGGTATATGAGGGTTGTTCTCCTAATCATATGTGCAAAAGTACGTCAAACTAATTTGACATTCAACAGTTTCCACCAAGTGAAAATCCGCATTCACACAGTCAACATCCTGCTCACCCACTGACAAGGGTAATTGACACAGTCTGACTTTACACACCATCCGCTTCATGATAATTTTGGGCTTACATTTTCACCATTAAAAAATTAAACACATGAATGCATTGATTATCAAAACAACTCTTTTAAAGGGAATATTCGGCAGTATCACAGCAATGGGCCTGGTATCCCTACTTACAATGACTCCCTCAAACACTGGGGATGCAACGCCCACAGCAGCAAAACATAAAATCCAGGTGGCCTTGCTGCTGGATACATCCAACAGTATGGATGGCCTGATAGAACAGGCAAAGTCCAGGCTTTGGAACATCGTCAATACGCTGACCACTCTAAGATTCGAAGGGGAGGTGCCTGATGTGGAGATTGCTCTGTACGAATACGGAAATGACGGCCTTTCAAAATCCGGTAATTACATCAGGAAGGTAACCTCACTCACGGGAGACCTGGACCTTGTTTCTGAAAAGCTGTTTTCGCTGCATACCAACGGTGGCTCGGAGTATTGCGGGGCCGTCATAGGTGATGCCGTACGGCAGTTGCAATGGTACGATGGCCATAATGATATGAAGCTGATATACATAGCCGGCAACGAACCATTTGATCAGGGTCCCGTAAATTACAGGGAGGCCATCGGCGATGCGAGAAGCAAAGGCATCTTTGTACATACCATCCTATGTGGAGGCGAAAGATACGACGAGAGGGAAGGCTGGAAAAATGGTGCCTACCTGGGCAAAGGGGAGTTTTTTATCATCGATTCTGACCGCAAGGTGGTATTTATCAGGACGCCCTATGACATCGAAATCGAAAGACTCAACATCCGACTCAATGACACATACATGAGTTACGGCAAAGAAGGCTCACATAAAAAGGCCATGCAGCAAAAGCAGGATGAAAACGCTGCGTCTGTATCATCAGCAAATATGGCAGAAAGGGTAGTGACAAAATCCAAAAAAGTGTATTCAAATGCCGGATGGGATGCTGTCGATATGTACCGTGACAATCCGGAAGCCATCCGTGAACTCAAGGATGAGGACTTACCCCCAGACCTCAGAGGTAAGTCAAAGAAGGAGATGGATGCCATCATCCTTGAAAAGCAAAAAGAAAGAGATGCCATTAACGAGGAAATAGGCAAGCTGTCCGTCAAAAGACAGGAATTTATTGACAAAGAAATGGCACAGTCAGGTCCAAAGGAGGAGGACGATCTCGGTTTTGCAATAGAAAATTCCATCATGAAAATCGCCGCCGAATTGGGATACAAAAAATAAAATACCCGGAATGTCATCAGGAGGCTTTCGCCAAAGGGGGTCTTCTGACGGCATCCCACCATATTTTGCACCAGATGATGATACATGGCACGGCCTTGAGAGTATAAGGGATGACCACATTATGCCTCAGCCATGCCGGGAAAAGGTCTGTAGGCGACAGTGAAGTAAAAACTACGGCCAGGGCCAGCAGGACATGGTTTAAAATTGTTTTGGACATTGTTACATACCAGATAGAAATACCTGCCATGGCTATGATAAACGTCGGCGACTCAGCCTTGTGGTTAAAAATGACAATCCATATCAGTATGGAGGTCAGATGCAGCAACCTGAATATGCGGTCCCCGTAATTTTTAAACCGAATCAGGGGTACCAAAAAGAGAACCATGCCTGCAAGAAGGACTATATTCTTACCTCCGTCTACACCAAACCAGCTATGTAGCCAGCCCATAACAGAAAAGCCGTAGGATGCCGAGTGGTCCTCACCCAGCATACGTACGAAACTCCGCAATTGTTCTAAGTATGCTGTGTATGATGTGACCATTAATGGGGCCGAGGCGAGAATCAAGGCAGCCAGAACAGAGTACAAAGTGGACTTCCACCTTTGGGGGTAAAATATAAACAGACTCAAGCCTACGATGCCAAATAGTTTGATAAAGGCTGAAGCCATAATGGCTAGGGCTGCAGCCAACAAGCGACCACGTTCCATAAAACCAAATGCCAGTATCAGCAACCCTGCTATTAGACCATTGGATTGTTCGTTTTGCAGTGAGGTCATGAGTTCTGGCAGCATCAGCAATAACATTATATTTTTTTCCCTCACCGAAAACCAGGGTAGTCTATAGACTGCAAATAAAAGTATAAGTGCATTGAGCAGATCCCACAAGCAGAGTCCCACCAAGTCAGGCCAAACTCCGAATGCTTGAAAAAACAATGCAAAAGTAGGCGTATACTTATAAAGGTCTCCCTGCTCCACAGGGTATGGTACATACATGTCTTTGCCTTCAGAAAGGTGCACAGATGAGTTTTTAAAAATCACATAGTTGTTGTAGCAGGTGTAGTATCTGTCTCCTTCGGCAAACTGTTTGGGCGGAGAAAAATATGATTGTACACCCGCTGCCAGTGCAAACAGGATGTATAGGATCGTTATCGTTTTTTGGGTGTTTAAAAGCTTATTAAGCTTGGTAATAATTTTATAACTTGTCAATGGTTGTATGCTTGATTGATGGAATTATTTAAAAGTTATGTTGAATCCGGCAAAAAAATTGACCGGTGGGGCCGCGTTGTAATACCGTCCTCCAAAAGCATTGATGTCGTTTCCCAGACTAAATTTTTGGTTTAAGAGATTGTTGCCGCCGACATAGAGGTTTAGCAGCGTAGTTTCGGACCATTGCCGTGACCATTGTATCTTCGAAATCAGCAGTTGATACCCGGAAGCCTCTGCAGTATTGCCATCGTTTAATGGCAGGCTAGAGGTGGAGTTTATTTCTGCAAAAATGCTTAATCCTGCAGATAAGCCAGCCTCAAGGCTTACCACAGCAACTATGGGAGGTACACCCGTGAGTTTGTTGCCGCTGTAATCTGATGAACCCACGCTGTAGTCCCTGAAATTAAAATGGCTGTAGGTATAACTTCCCGCCATCTGCAGTGATCTGAAAACCCCATGCATACGGGGCACCACCAGCCAGAGTCTGGAATATATTTCCAGTCCCAACTGACGGGTACCTCCGGCATTGGAAAAATACTCAGCTCCTGTGTCATCAGTCCTTCTCACTATGGCATGTTTAAGGTCATATCTGTATGCTGCGACGTCAGCCATAAGCCTGTTTTTCCACAAAGTAATCCTGAATCCTGCCTCACGGTTCCATCCCGATTCCGGAGTAAGTCCGGTATTGATTTGATTGTTGGACGACCTGACTTCAGCTATGGTAGGCGGAGAATACCCTTTGCTTATCGTAGTGCGTACCGTCAAGGCTTTATTGACTTTGTAGCTTAGAGCCAGCCGTGGCATCCACTGCCCGCCAAAAGTTCTCATACCTGTGGTTGTGGCTCCCTTATCGTAAAAATAGGTGTTGGTGTTGTAACTAACTGCCATCTCTGTCGTAAGTCTTTCGGCAATGGTTGCAGTGTATCTTGAAAAATAAAAGGCCTGTCGTATCCTGAGGTTATCAGAAGCAGTCAGGCTGTCTGCCAACCCCCCATTATTGCTGTAATTGGCTATATCCTGGCTTCCCTGCTGTCCTTCCATACCCAGGCTTAATTTCCATGGAAAATTTGCATCAGGGCGGCTATATACATCGGCAAATGTCCTGAGGCCCAGATTTTTTTCGTCTCTGATTTCATAATTGGTGATAAACGGATTTTCAAACTTAGTTGCTGAACCAAATGCAGATGTTACCATCCTGACTCTGTCTGTAATAAAAAGTGTGTTGCTGAGTCCTGAAAAAAGGGTCTTATTATAAATGCCCGCTTTTTGTTCCACCGCTCCGGGATTGAGTCTTGATGCAGGTCGTGCCTGCCGGGGATCTTCTTCATATTGTGCCAGGGTCAGACCACCGGGTGTTCGGTAACCAAGGTCGGCATACATCAGGAGAAGCTTTATGCTGTTGTTTTTTCCGTATTGATAACTCGAGACCCCTTGGACAAAAAGTCGATGCATTGATGAATTGCTGCGGTATCCGTCTGACCTCTGGTATGCCTGATTGCCAGAAAAACGGATTGGCCCTGCAGTATAGGTAGCAGACACATGCTGGTGTAGCAGCCCATAACTGCCAGACCTGAGTCCTGCTTCGAGTGATGTCGTGTCGCTAGTGCCGCTATTGAGGCCCAGGAGAAACACACCGCCCGAATTGGCACCAAAAAGGCTTCCATCGGGTCCTCTGAGCACCTCTATACGGCAGGCAGCAGAGGGGTCTATTAGATTTAGGTATGTATTTCCACCGGCATCGGTGAGCGGAAATTCGTCAAGATATATCTTGACATTCCTGACCCCAAAGGGTGACCTGAGTAGGCTGCCTCTGATCGACAGGCGGTAACTGCCCGGAGACCTCTCCTCCATGCGGACACCGGGTACCAGGTTGAGTGCTGGTAACAACGATAAGTCTGTGTGTATCCTTAGCTGCTTTGCATCCAAAACAGCCACACTGGCGGGTGTAGAAAGATATGCCTGTTCAGACAAATAGCTCTTTACCACGATTTCCTCCATGGCCACTGTATCGGCAGACAGATTTTCCTGTCCTTTGCCTGTAAAGTGCAGAGTAAAAATGACTAAAAACAGTAACCAGGGTTTCAATAATCTATTTTTAAATGATTTAAAAAACTAAAAAATACACACCAGACCTGCCTGGGTGAGTCTGTATAATGATCGGCTGACACGAAGATGGACAAATATAACCCAAGTATTCCAAACAGAAAATGAAGCTCATTAAAATATATAAATCACCTGAAATGTTACCCGCTAAAAAATAATCAAAAAATATTATTGAATTTTTTTGACAAAATTATATTTTCTAATTAATTGAATATCAGCACTATAAAAATCTGTACACATATAGTTACGATTACAAACGTATATAAACGTAATTTATACGAATCGACCCTCGCCCCGCCATACATCTTTGCATCGTCAACCGATCGGAAGATCAGAATTTGTTTCA
>JAKQGD010000491.1 GCA_029573365.1 Bacteroidota bacterium
TGTATGTCTGATGGGACTGAAGAGTAGTCGGCAAATTTGAGAGAAAACTTGGCCTTGCCCTGACACAGTGACCTTAGCGTGGACGAGTACTGGTACAACTCAGCAAGCGGTACCCTCGCCTTGATTTTCTGGTAATGGCCGGCAGAGTCTATGCCCATGATGATGGCCCTTCTCGTCTGCAGGTCGCCCATAATGTCGCCCATCGAAGAGTCGGGGCAGGTAATCTCTACATTATAAATAGGCTCGAGTACCTGCGGTGATGCATTTCTGAATGCCGCCTTGAAAGCACCTATGGATGCCAGCATGAAGGCCATGTCATTGGAATCTACAGGGTGCATTTTTCCATCGTAAATGCTGACCCTTATGTCCTGACAGTTGGATCCTGTGAGGGGGCCTTCGGTCATCTTTTGCATGATGCCTTTTTTAATGGCACTCGAAAACTTGGCATCGATTGTACCTCCCACTATACACCAGTAAAAGGCGAGCTTGCCACCCCAGTCGAGATCGTCGACTTCTGTATTTTTGACGGTGAGCCCTTCAGGATTGGGCATACCTTCGTGGTAAGGCTCTATCCTCATGTGCACTTCTGCAAATTGTCCGGCACCACCGCTTTGTTTTTTATGCCGGTACACCTCATTGGCCGCACGGGTGATGGTCTCCCTGTAAGGAATGCGGGGCTTCTCGAAGTCCATATGTACGCCAAAAGCCTTTTCTATTCGATACTTGATGAGGTCGAGGTGCAACTGTCCCTGGCCGTGTATCAGTGTCTGCTTGAGGGTAGGGGACTGCTCTACGATGAGAGTGGGATCTTCCTCTTCGATCTGATGGAGGGCCTTGATGAGTTTTTCCATGTCAGACTTGGAAGGGGGAACCACGGCGGTCCTGATCCTGGGCTCAGGAAAATGTATAGGGTCTATCTCTGTTTCTGCTCCTTTTGCGGCAAGGGTATTGTTGGTATGCGAATTTTTAAGTTTTAGGGTGACCCCAATGTCTCCTGCCTGCAGATAATCTATGGTGTTGCGTACCTTACCCTCGGACTCAAATATCTGTGAGATACGCTCGTGGGTGCCGTTTTTGAGGTTGATCAGTTCGTCTCCGGCTTTGACGGTTCCAGAATACACCTTAAAGTAACTGACGAGGCCAACCTGTGGCTCTGATATGGTCTTATATATAAACAGGGCGGGAGCACCTTTGACATCGTAGGTCATGGTTTTACCATCGGCGAGTTTGTATGGTGGCATGTCTGCCGGTGAGG
>JAKQGD010000508.1 GCA_029573365.1 Bacteroidota bacterium
GTAATATCTGTACCCCAATTCACATTTAAAAAATCATAACATGAAACAGTTTATTATTTTGACCGCCTTGTTTTTTTCATTTTATGGCAGCCTCGCCGCCCAGGTCAGGTTTGGTGTAAAAGCTGGCCTTAGTTCTTACGACCTTGCCAATGATGGAATCCTGATTCCGGGAGATGACCAGCAAATCAGCTGGAATATCAAAAATGCCGGCTATGGTCACCACTTTGGTGTGTACACCAGGCTCACCTTGCTGGGACTGTATCTGGAGCCTTCGTTGCTTTTAAACTCTAATACCGTCACCTATGATATCAAAACTTATGGCGAATCCGGCGTATTTAACACCATAAAAAATGAAAAATACAACACTCTGGATGTTCCGGTCCTTGCCGGAATTAAAGCCGGTGCCCTGAGATTTCAGGGTGGGGTAGTGGGCCACCTTTTCATCAACTCAATCTCTGACATTGTCGACATCAAAGGCTACGAGCAGAGGTTTGAGGCCGCCACATACGGATGGCAGGGGGGCATGGGCCTTGATGTCTGGAACCTGAGCCTCGATCTGTTGTACGAGGGGAATTTTAACAAATTTGGAGACCATATCACGATTGGAGGGCAGCCATTTTCCTTTTCCAGCAGGCCATCAAGGCTTCTGTTAACCCTCGGATACAAGTTCTGAAAAATTCTTCCGGTATATCCAATATTGAGGATATCGACTAATATATTTCTGTTTTCATACAGACATGAAAATCCGGTCAGTACAACTTCCGGATTTTTTTTAGTCAGAATAAACATCACATTCAGGTTTTAAAAAGTTCAATTTTTCCTTCCCTTTATTGTCTTGGCTTTTTTTCATTTGGTGTCAATTGTAGTGATTTTGTCATAATTTTTGCTTTTTTTTTGCAAAAATTTCGCCAAAATCTTTAACAATTATCTTCGATACCACGGATTAAAATCCGTGGCTATCAATATCACACCCCGGTTAATCCTGCACCAGCGGTCGGACGCTTCAAAAGCGTCCCACCGCTTTTTTGTAACCGATGATTAAAATCCGTGGCTATCAATATCACAAATAATACATTTCATGGATTGAGCCGATAGGTGCTTTTACTTTATTACTGAAACTGGCGAAGGAAATAATTCTTGATTTTGTCATAATTTTTGCTTTTTTTTTGCAAAAATTTCGCCAAAATCTTTTGATATTATCTTCGATACCACGGATTAAAATCCGTAGCTATCAATATCACACCCCGATTAAGCTTGCACCTGCGGTCGGACGGTTCAAAAGCGTCCCACCGCTTTTTGTAACCGATGATTAAAATCCGTGGCTATCAATATCACAAATAATACATTTCATCGCTCGAGCCGATTGGTGCTTTTACTTTTTTACTGAAACTGGCGACGGAAATAATTCTTGATTTTGTCATAATTTTTACTTTTTTTTTCAAAAATTTCGCCAAAATCTATAACAATTATCTTCGATACCACGGATTAAAATCCGTAGCTATCAATATCACACTCCGATTAATCCTGCACCTGCGGTCGGACGCTTCAAAAGCGTCCCACCGCTTTTTTGTAACCGATGATTAAAATCCGTGGCTATCAATATCAAAAACAATACATTTTTCTATAACTTTTATGACTTTACTCGAAAAAATAAAATGGCAGTAATTATTCTTTTTTTTCCCGATGAGAAGCCTGAAAGTCATCCGATCGGTAATCATACTCCTGCGACCAGATGATTCATCAGGCCGGGTAAGGATGGTAAGAACTATTTATCCACCGATTTTTTTTGGTGTAGTTTTTGCAGTGATAAAGTATCATACAGATAATAGGACTGTAATTGTTAAACCAATCTGTTGCCCGTCTGGCTTTGCTGACGGGCAATTTTATTTTACTGCAAGCCTTGGCATCCCCAGTCATGAAACTGTGGTTTTGAATAGTATCAATTTTGGTTATCTTTGCCGGGCATTTGATCCTGGTGAAAAGAGAATTTTATACAAAGACCCTTGTCCTGCTGGCTTTGGTAGTGGGTGGCATTTTGATTGCCAATCTTGCCATTTTAGGTCTGGCCCAATGGAAGGGACTGTCCATCAGTTCTGAAGAGGATTTTTTTGCTTTGCTGTCCGACCCTGATAATGTACCCATGGTAAAGGGCATCATTGGCCTTAATCATCTTATGACATTCTTTATATCCTCGGTGTTTTACGTAATGATATTTTACAGGTCAACAGCAAGCCATTGGCTCAGCCTCAGGCATTTTGACCCGGTCTACCTGCTGCTTTTTCCGATAGCTTTATTTTCGTTATACCCTGCCATGGGGTATGCAGCCCAGTTGGTAGACAAGATGCCACTTCCTGATTATCTCAAAGGCCTCGACGAAAGTGCCTTCTCGAGTCTGTCAAAGTTGCTTAGAATGGAATCTCCCGCAGATCTTGTTACCAATCTGATTTTGGTGGGTATATTGCCGGGCATAGGCGAAGAGCTGCTTTTCAGGGGCATCATACAGAAGGAAATACACACCATGTGGCAGAAGACACATATGGCCATATGGGTCACGGCCATACTGTTTAGTCTTTTCCACTTCCAGGTAGCGGGATTTTTACCCAAACTGGGCATAGGTGTTATCCTGGGTTATGCATACTACTACTCCGGAAGCCTGATTCTGCCCATGATACTACATGCCTTAAACAACAGCATGGCTACCACCTCCCTTTACCTGGCAGGTGGTGATATGTCCGTAGCAGAAGGATTGCCTGCTGAAGAAATCCCACTGATGTCGGTCCTTTTTAGTACCGTTATTTTTGCAGGTGTTTTTTATTATATCAGATCAGTTTACAAAAACAAAATTCTGTTGCAATCATGAATAAAAACCAGGTCCTAAGACAACGTACGCTTACAGGGCTGATTTATGGCATCGTAGTCACCGGACTTATTTTTACCGGTAAATGGGGTTTAGTGTTGCTTGCAACTCTGGTAGCGGCGGGTGCAGGCCACGAATACATCAGAATGGTACATCCCGGCAACAACGCTCTAAAGGCTGCTACACTTGCGGTTATGGGAGGCATCATAGTCTTGCTGCAGTTTGTCGGCCCGGGCACCAGCCTGTTTATGTGGCTTCTGTTGTTCTCTGCTGCTATGTTGGTTTTAGGTGTGGCCAATATGTATGTCAGCTTTATAAACCACAGCAGGCTGTTTATGATCGTAGCCGTCCTTTATCTGGCCCTGCCTTTGGGACTGCTTATTTCTTACATCCGACAGACAGAGCCATACATGCCTGCCATCTGGATGGGCATGCTGGCCACCATATGGATGAGCGATTCTTTTGCTTATCTTATTGGTTCCCGGGTAGGCAAGACCAAACTTTTTGAACGCATTTCTCCCAAAAAAAGCTGGGAAGGATTTATTGGGGCAGGCATTTTGAGTCTGCTGTTCAGTGGGTTAGCCGGCAAAATCTGGCTTGGAGATACGGTGAGTCACCATGCCGTTTGGTTCTGGGTACTTTTGGCTTTGATCACCTGGCTTATAGGTACGATGGGCGATCTGGTCGAATCTTCCGTTAAAAGGACTTTTGGTGTCAAGGACTCGGGCAGCTTCCTTCCCGGACACGGAGGATTTATGGACCGTTTTGACAGTTTTATTTACAGCGTACCGTTTGTATTGATATTGATAATCTGTTTTTCAAAATAACAACAAAATGACCATTCACCGCGAAGGATATCCTACTCTCGTTCTCAGTTTTATTCTGCTTTTTATACTCACAGTTTCTTGTAAGTTCTTTTTTCCTGCTCTCCTGCTACCAGCTGTTGTTCTTTCTGTGGCATTGTGGCTGTTTCTGGTCTCCTTTTTCAGGAAGCCCGACAGAAGCATTGTCAATAATGACAACAACAGCATCCTGTCTCCATGTGATGGCAAGGTGGTGGTCATAGAAAAAGTGCACGAACCTGAATACCTTAACGGCGAATGCCTGATGATTTCTGTGTTTATGTCTCCTCTCAATGTTCACATCAACTGGTATCCTACAGATGCCGTTGTGGAATATTACAAATATCACCCGGGAAAATACCTGGCAGCGTGGAATCCAAAAGCAAGCACCGAAAATGAGCGAACCACCGTATGCTACAACATACATGGCTCCCGGGTACTGCTGAGACAGGTAGCAGGGGCCCTTGCACGTCGAATAGTGTGTTATGCTGTGGAAGGAAAATCCTACAAACAGGGAGACGAAATGGGCTTTATCAAATTTGGTTCACGCGTAGACATTTACCTGCCCATCTCAGCCATTCCATCTGTAAAAATCGGTGACAAAGTGACCGGAAACCGTACGGTTCTGGCATTGTTCCAAAAATAAAAAACTCCCCACAACACTGATGCAGGGAGTCTGGGTGTGTGATTTGTTAATTTATCTTTTCTGACTTATCTCACCATGAGCAACTTAGTCATCATATCCCGCCGACTCTGGCATTTTACCGTGTACATGCCGGGTTGAAGTCCTGATATATCTGCTGTTTCTTCTAACCTGTCCTGAGGTACCTGCCAATCAAGTACCAAGCGTCCACATATGTCATAAATCGTAACCTGAGCCCCGTCGGCATCAGGCAGGCTTAAGGTAACGAAACTTTTTGCCGGATTAGGGTAGAGAGAGAAGGATAGCTCTTTGCTTTCCTGCCTGATCGCCAGTGTCCCCAAAACTGAGTTTCGCCCGTCAAAGTCAGCCTGCGACAGACGCACATAAAACACATTACCGGCAAGACCCTTAAAATCAAAACCATACTCGTTGCCCGGTGTGTTTGCTGACTTGACACTTCCTGTATCGGTAAATCTGATTCCATCACCTGAAAGAGCAATGATGTAACGGTCGTTGTTGTATTCTGACTCTGTTTTCCATTCCAGCCTGTACCAGCCATCGGACAGAGGTAGTGCCCTGAGTCCGGTGATGCTAACGGGCAATGGTGCGAGGAGTTTTTCGAAAAAATCATTATTTTCTGTCACAAAATAATGATTTTTTCGAAAAACTCCTCGCACCATTGCCCGTTAGCATCACCGGACTCAGGGCAATGGTGCGAGGAGTTTTTCGAA
>JAKQGD010000509.1 GCA_029573365.1 Bacteroidota bacterium
ACCCTGGGCAAGGGCATACAAGCCGGACCGGGTGATTATACCACGTATACCGAACAGGACATCAAAGAAATCGCCAAGGTGCTTACAGGCTGGATAGATGTGAGAAACAATCTGCCGATTAGATCCCAGTTTCAGGTGGTAAGGCATGACACCACAACCAAGCAGCTATCGCACAGATTTAACAACATTACGATACCCAACGCCGGGGCCGATGAATATAAAAATTTGATAGACATCATTTTCCAACGACCTGAAGTAGCTTTGTATATATGCCGAAAACTATATGTGTGGTTTGTCAAATCAGAAATAGACGAAAGCACCGAAACAGACATCATAGAACCTCTGGCTGACATACTCAGAACCTCAGAATACAACGTAACACCTGTGCTTAGAACCCTTTTGGCCAGCGAGCACTTCTATGACGAATGTGTCAGAGGTGCGATAATAAAAAATCCGGTCGACTTCCTGTTAAATCCCGTAAATCAGTTTTCTGCAATCTTTCCTGAGGACCCATCGCTTAAGCAGAGAGTATTTGGGGCTTTATACCAGACCACATTCGCCATGCAAATGGGTATGTACCAGGCACCTTCAGTAGCGGGATGGCAGGCTTATTACCAGGCTCCTAATTACTACAGATTGTGGCTCAACTCCACTTCCCTGCCATCGAGAAAATTGTTTACTGACGGCCTGGCCTCCGTAGGTATTCCATTTGGTACATACCGTTTTAAGCTGGATGTCATAAACACCCTGGGTAAAATGCCTGACGCCGCAGATCCCGAAAATGTGCTCGACGAACTGATAAAAGTTCTCTTTTGTAAGCCTGTTGCTACCAATCAGAGAAATCAGCTCAGAAATTTCCTGGTGCAGGGTACTGGTGCTACGTCGTGGGCCAATGTATACAATGCCTATAAAAATGATCCGGCCAACGAAACCAAAAAGACACAGGTAACAAACAGACTTTTCCCGCTTGTAGTGTACATGATGAGGATGCCTGAATATCATTTAAGTTAAGCTTACCATTATTCACAAATAAATTATCGTTCAGAAAATGAAACGCAGACAGTTTTTACAGACCGGTTCACTGGTATCGCTCCCTGTATTATTCGGCGGACTGGAACTCTCGGCCATTACAAGGTCAGCACTTTTTGGTATGGTGAATAATGGTAATGACAGGGTTCTCGTGCTTATACAGCTCAACGGCGGCAATGACGGACTGAATATGGTTATACCTATAGACCAATACCAGGGACTCAATGCCGTCAGGCCCAACCTGGTCATCCCTGAATCCATGGTCCTCAAAATGAAAGATACGACAGGATTGCATCCATCGATGACAGGAATGCACACCATGTTCCAGGAAGAAAAACTGGCAGTGGTGCAGTCTGTGGGTTACCCAATCAGAACAGGTCCCACTTCAGGTCCACGGATATCTGGACTACAGCGTCTGAAGCCGACGAATTTCTGGCTACAGGCTGGGCAGGAAGGTATCTTGACAACAAGTTTCCAGGCTATCCTGATGCATATCCCAACAATGATTGTCCGGACCCTTTTGCCATCACCATCGGTGGTGTAGTGTCTGAGACCTGTCAGGGCATGGCCTCAAATTTCAGCTTTACACTTACTAGCAAGACATCTGTGCGACTGGTAGAGGAGACCGTAGCAGCAGCACCTGACGGCACCTGTTACAGTAATGAAGTAGAGTACATACGCAAAACCATAAAGCAGTCAAACGACTACGCCACCACCGTTCTGACAGCTTTTGACAAAGGTGCCAACATAGCCACTTATCCCGCAGACAACAACCTGGCCAATCAGCTCAAACTGGTAGCCAACCTCATCTCCGGCGGCCTGGGTACAAAAATATATGTTGTCAATATCGGAGGATTCGACACCCACGCAAATCAGGTACTCATCGGAGAGCCGGAAAATGGTGCTCACGCCACCCTCCTTAAAAACCTGAGTGATGCAGTCGCAGCTTTCTCAGCCGACTGTGCCGCCCTCGGCATACAGGAGCGGGTAGTAGGAATGACCTTTTCAGAATTTGGCCGGCAAATAATGTCAAACAATTCTTTTGGGACCGACCACGGAACAGCAGCTCCTCTTATGGTATTTGGCTCATGTGTCAATCACGGCATATATGGAGACAATCCCGAGATCACCTCAAATATTGCCCCTCAGGAAGGTGTGCCTATGCAGTATGATTTCAGGTCAGTGTACGCAAGCCTGCTCATAGACTGGATGGGAGCTTCAGAAGCCGATGTCCGCAGCATCCTCTTTGAAGATTTCCAGAAAATACCTTTTATCAAGGACTGTTCTGCACCCACATCCACTACCGATCCGCTCCGTGAAATTGTGGCATCTGTCAACCCCAATCCTTGTACTGATTATTGTGTTGTAAGGTTTGAAAATACCGGCCATCATGTCAGGGTAAGTGTGCTCAATGCATTGGGGTCAGAATTGTCCATTCCTGTAAACAAAAACCTGGAAAAAGGACCTCATGAGATCCGTCTTGCAGCAGATTCCTTGGTGCCTGGCTCCTATTTTGTAAGGATAGCCGTCGACGACAGGGTCAAGACGCTGAAGTTTATCAGAATCTGACAAGGTCTGAATAGATACTAATTAGGGTTTATTGTATTCGGCTACAGCCGTGTGGTATCAAAGACTGAGTGATTTATTTGCTGCTTTCTATCAACTTTTGCAGGAATGGAGAAGCAAAAATGAAGTCGTGCAGCGTTTCATTCTGGTCCTGAAGTACTTCGTCTTTAGAGCCCTCCCACGCAAGCAGGCCTTTGTCCAGCAGGCAGATGTTTTCGCCTATTTCCATGACTGAGTTCATGTCGTGGGTATTGATGACTGTCGTTATATTATTGTCCCGGGTGATGTCCTGGATCAGCTCATCGATGGTTATGGAAGTTTGGGGATCGAGTCCAGAATTGGGTTCGTCGCAAAAAAGGTAACGCGGATTGAGGACAATGGCACGTGCTATGCCGACTCTTTTCTGCATTCCGCCTGATATCTCCGAAGGGAATTTTTTATTGATGCCGCTCAGGCTCACCCTTTCCAGACAATAATTGACACGGTCTGTTTTTTCTTTTAGTGTCTGGGTGGTAAACATATCTAGCGGAAAGCGGATATTTTCTTCTATCGTCATGGAGTCAAACAAAGCATTGCCCTGGAACAGCATCCCTACCTTCATTCTCAGCTTACGCAATGTGTCCTTGTTGGCAGTCACCAGGTCTACGTCATCATACCAGACACTTCCTGAAGTAGGTTTGAAAAGGCCCACCAGAATCTTGAGCAAAACTGTCTTGCCTGACCCCGATTTGCCGATGACTAGATTTGTTTTTCCTGCTTCAAACGTAAAAGTAATGCCCTTGAGTACTTCCTGGTCTCCGAAATTTTTTACTATGTGTTCCGCTCTGATCATGATGTTAGGCTGTAAGTATGAGGGCAATCACATAATCGGCCATCAATATGAGGATGTCACTGTAGACCACCGCCCGGGTGCTGGCTTCGCCGAGTTCGATGCTGCCTCCTTTGACAAAATACCCCTGATAACATGACACACTAGTGAGGATGTAGGCAAAAACAAAGGCTTTGACAAACATCATAAACACATTGTAAGGTATAAAAAACGACCTCACGCCCTTTATAAACTCTGCTGATGTAAACAATCCTGTAGGAACACTGGAAAGATATCCTCCTATGATACCTATCAGGGCTGAAGCACTGACAAGTACCGGTATCATCAGCAATGCTGCTATGATTTTGGGCATAACCAGATAGGCAGAAGTATTGACACCCATGATGTCCATGGCATCTATGTGCTCTTTCTGCCGCATACCACCGAGCTCCGCGGCCATATTGCTGCCCACCTTGCCTGCAAGCACCAGACAGGTAATCGTAGGTGCCAGCTCTATAATCTCCATGTCCCTGACTATGTAACCGATGTAGTATGGTGGAATAAGAGTGCCCTCCATCTGGTAGTAAAACTGCACCACAGTCACCGCACCGATAAATATCGAAATCAGGAATACGATGGGAAACGAACCAATGCCTATATCGTACATCTGCCTGATCGTCTCCTTGTAATACATGGCGTGGCTCTCAGGCTTTTTGTAAATCTGACTGTGCCAAAGTATATAAGTCCCGAAGTGGTGAAACAACCTTAAATTCATCCTGAATGCTGTCTGTCTGCCCTTGTTAATCGACCGTCTGAATAATAACGGTCTGACAAAAAACAAAATTAACTTAACTTGGTTTCAAATTAACACAAAAAGCACCAATATTCATGAATGTCGTCATCACAGGAGCCACCAAAGGCATAGGAAAATCCATAGCTCTCAGATTTGCTTCGGAAGGTTTTAATATCGCAGCCTGTGCCCGCAACAAGGGCGACCTAGACCACTTAAGCGATGAGCTAAAGGAAATAAATCCTGCCGTTGAAGTATATACCGCCCGGACCGATGTCAGCAAAAAGGAAGATGTTTATAAGTTTATCAATGGCACTGTCCAGAAAATGGGCAGTATTGACATCCTGATCAATAATGCCGGAGTGTATTTGCCTGGGAAAATCACTGAGGAGGCAGAAGGCACTCTTGAAAAACTAATCGACACCAATGTTTACAGTGCCTACCACGCCACGAGGGCTGCCCTGCCCTTTATGGAAGGTGGTAAAAAGCCCCATATCTTCAACATTTGCAGCATAGCATCCATCATCGCATACCCCGGTGGAGGATCTTATACCATTTCCAAATTTGCCATGCTGGGTTTTTCCAAGGTACTCCGCGAGGAGCTGAAGCCGCAGGGTATTCGGGTCACAGCAGTCATGCCCGGTGCCACGTGGACTGATTCCTGGGCAGGCGTAGACCTGCCTCACGAACGCATCATGGAAGCGAGAGATATAGCCGACTCGATTTACAGCATTTACAGTCTGGGGCCGACAGCTGTTGTAGAAGAGATTATCATCCGCCCACAACTGGGTGATCTTTAGGCCGGATCAAGGTTTTAACTAAATATTTTATCATAAAATGTAATTTTTTAGCCCTTTTTTCGTCTTAATCTTTACAGATTCCGGCGACGGGCCATCACTAAAATATTAAGTAAAATTGAGAATTTCAATTCTGACCTGTATCATCCTCTTTGTAACCACTTTTGTGAATGCCCAGATGTACAATACCTCCGGTGGCATAAGGATGGCCGACGATTTTGGTATCAACTTTGCCCAAAGAATTGCCAATAAAAACAGTGTGGAAGTCATCCTGCAACCGGGAACATTTACAGGCCACGAGATGTACGCGGCCTTACTTAGACAACATTACCCGCTGATTACAAAAAGGATTAATTTCTACATGGGTGCAGGAGTTTATGGCCGCAGACAGCCTCTTTCGTCCACTGACACACCTGCCAAATCAGGTAACATGGGAGTGGCTTTGACTTTCGGCGGCGAACTAACCCTGGGCAGACTCAATCTTTCCACTGATTTTTTACCTCTCATGCAACTGGGTGGCAGCGATAACAGGCGGTTTCAGACCACAAATGGTCTCAGCATCAGATATGTGATGTGGGGCAGAGAATCCGGCTTTAAAAAATTTGTCAAAAGGATTTTCAGAAAAAAATAATCTTTAACTGTTCTGTTTATCTGATGACAGAATAACTTTTATCACACCGGTAAAAGGTGGTGTACATATAAGTCTATAAATTCACAGGCAACATATAGAAGCATAACTCCATTGCAGTAGCATTCGGAACCGCAATACCAAAATTGCGTACATTTGTCACAAAAAAATCCGGAGATGGTGATCAGATACTTAACTCTGGCATTGTTTGTGGTTGTCACAGCATGTATGTCAAAAAAAGAAAGTCAGAGCAAAATGGAACCGTTGCCTTTTGAGCAGCCGCCTTCCTGGGCAAGGCAAGCCATCTGGTATCAGATTTTTGTCGAACGCTTCCGCAATGGAAACCCTGCCGTCAATCCTACCCTCGAAACATGTGCCGGTGCTCTGCTGGACAGCATACCTGACTCCTGGACACTTACACCCTGGGGGCACAACTGGTACGAACAGGAGCCATGGGCCAAAAGCACTGGACTCGATTTCTACCGCACCATACAGATGAGGAGATATGGAGGTGACCTGGCGGGGGTAGAAGAAAAAATCTCTTACTTGCAGGATCTAGGCATCAACGCCGTGTATTTCAACCCCATCAATGACTCACCTTCCCTCCATAAATACGATGCCCGCAGCTACCACCACATAGATGTCACATTTGGAGATGATATTAAAGGAGACATGGCCATGATTGCGGCTGAAGACCCTGCTGACCCCTCTACCTGGAAATGGACATCAGCGGATACTAAGTTTCTGACGCTGGTAAAAAAGCTCCACGATGCCGGTATCAGGGTTGTACTTGATTATTCGTGGAACCATACTGGCAATACTTTCTGGGCTTTCCGCGATGTAAAGGAAAAAATGGAAGCCTCTTTGTTTAAAGATTGGTATAACAATACCAGATTTGTCAAGGATACAACAACCGGACAAACGACTTTTGAGTATGATGGCTGGTTTGGTATAAAAA
>JAKQGD010000535.1 GCA_029573365.1 Bacteroidota bacterium
GTTGATAATTGTGTTTATGTTGTATCAGGCGTGGAAGGTCTCGGTGCGTGATAACATCGTTACCGCACTGGTGATGGCCATAGGCCCATGGTTTTTTTTCAGCGGTCTCGCCAATGCATGCTGGATCATTGCGTGGCATTACGAAGCTGTTGTGGTTTCTGTTTTGATTATGATTTTTTTATTTTATTGCCTGGTAAAAATTTACTTGGCGGCATCAGAGACACCTGTCAGCCTTGCTGATAAATTGTGTGTTCGTTTGCCTTTTAGTGTATATCTGGGTTGGATAAGCGTGGCTTTGATTGCCAATGTAACCGCAGTGTGCATCTCTGCAGGATGGGATGGAGGCCAAAGCGGGCATTTTTGGGCCATAGCCATGATAGTAGTTGCAACATTGCTTGGCATTGTGATGGTGTATCACAGGCAGGATGTATTTTATACCCTGGTCATAGCCTGGGCTCTTTTTGGCATCTACAGCAAACAGGCCGCAGAAAACCTGGCTGGTTCTGCATCTGTGGCTACCACAGCCAAATATGCCATGACCCTGCTTCTGATCTATGCAGTCCTTAATCTAATAGGTAAAAAGATGTACCTTTTTGAAGACCATAAAAAGTCTGATGTAACCTGATCACATAATACCAACACGCCAACAACCCAACAACCAATATTTTATTAAATTTACAGCATTACTTTAACCTAAACCATTTTACCATGATCAAGAATATGGGTAGCACCGACAAAATCATCAGACTGGCAGTAGCAGCCGTCATCCTTTTACTTTATGCATTGGACAAGATTTCCGGAACCCTCGCCATAGTGTTGGGTGTTGTAGCGGTGATATTTGCTGTGACGAGCCTGATAAATTTTTGTCCACTGTACAAGGTACTTGGCATAAACACCAACAAGGGAGGCAATTAACCTTTAGCGTAAAGCTCCCCGGAGTTTAGCATTTTGTTAAGAATTTTATTCCGCCCGTGGCCGAACCATTGGGGACAGAATCTTGTTACCTTCATTATTTTTAAGTTCAGAATTAAATAATCAGCAAATGGCAGTTGAATTTACAGACAGCAATTTTAATGAGAAGGCACTTTCAGGAGGAGTAGCCGTGGTAGACTTTTGGGCAGAGTGGTGCGGCCCGTGCCGCCTTATTGGTCCCATCATTGAGGATCTTTCCAAGGAATACGAAGGCAAGGCTACCATCGGTAAGGTCAATGTGGACGACAATCCTGAGATTTCACTCAAATACAATATTAGAAGCATACCCACGGTCTTGTTTATCAAGGACGGTGAGGTAGTCGACAAGCAGGTAGGTGCAACAACAAAGGCCAACCTAGAGGCCAAGCTTACAGCACAGCTTGCCTGATAAAGAATTCCCATTTTACGACAAAAGAACTCCTGTCTCACTTTTTGAGAGGGAGTTTTTTTATTTTTGCACATACAAAGCAGCGGCATGAGTTTTTTCGATAATTTTGATGTCAGACAGGTTGAAAACATAGAACTTCTGGCCCGTCAGGTGGTAGAAGGCTTTATCATCGGCCTGCACAAAAGTCCGTTTCACGGATTTTCTGTCGAGTTTGCCGAGCACAGACTC
>JAKQGD010000540.1 GCA_029573365.1 Bacteroidota bacterium
TATTGCCGTGCCGGTTAAAAAAATGGTGGAAACCAGACAGTTTGTATTCTGGGGTACCAAGGGATTTTTATCAGATACGGCCCAACCACTCATTGTGTCACTGAGGTCCGCTGTGGACTATTTTAAAGCCTCAAACGAGGAAATTTACGGATACACCATGGCTTTTATCATCCTGACCATAGCCGCAGGTCTGTTTTTGTCATGGCGAAAAAAACAATGGAAGCCTGAGATTTGGTTTTATATATTGCCGGCACTTGTGTTGGTTTACAATCACCTGCAGTTTTATGTGCTGGATGTACCGTTTCTCAATGCCCGCACGGCCTTGTTTCTGATACCGTTGGTGTGCATACCGGTGGCCATTTCTCTAGGCAGGTTGCTGGATAGCTACCGAAAATTGGGGTTTGTATGGCTGATGGTCCTAAATTTTTTATTTGTGCAGCATTTTATAAGGGGCTACAGGACTGACGGGACTTTCGAGTGGTATTTTGACGTCAATACCTACGATGTCCTGGACAAGGTCAGTGGGCTTGTCGCCAATGGAGAAGCGTCTAAACCGGCTTCGGTAAACTGTTACTGGATTTATTATCCGTCTATGAGCTACCACACGGAGCATCAGTACAGTGACACCATAAAAATGGCAGCCTGGAATACCAAGATCGATGAGGACCAGGAATCAGAATTTTATTATGCCGAAAGAGGGGAATTGGAAAAGCTCCAGGACCGGTTTGATGTCATAGCAGAATACGGCCAGGGCCAAAGGATTCTCCTGCGTAGAAAAAGGAAATAAATACGTTTTTACCTATTCCCCGTAAGGGAAATTCTGCCCTGTCCGAAAAACAAGGAGTCGTGTTCTTTCTGGGCGTATTTGCTTATCCTCACCAAGAGTTTGCTGGTTTGTGGCAGCACGTCAAACGGCACTGAAAAATGGATGCGGTGGCCATCTATCCGGGTATAAAAATAGTTGGACCTGTAGCTGTCTGTTTTGATTTCCCTTCCTTCGGAGTCCATTTGTCTGATGTCTACTATGGGGTTAGCATCTGTGTTTATTTTGCATTCGGAGACAAATTGTACATTAGCCTTCCCGGCCATGCTTGTGTCTGTCACCATCGTTGCCTCAAAGCCCCAATATCTGTCACGCTTTACTTTTTCGAAGGCGAGATCGTAGCCGGCTTTTTCCTGTACCTGTGGTTGCAAAGCAAAGCGGGCCACTATTGTGTCAAAGGCATTCAGTTCGAGACTTTTTAGGGCAAAATGGTCGTTTTCAAAAACCACAGGGGCATCGCGGGTCCAGTGCTCCAGATTGCTGTTGTTGTCGTATTGCCTGAGTTTGGACTGGAGAACCAGTAGAGGCCTGGTGTCCCTGGCCCTGACGAGCTTGATCAGGTCGGGTACCTTGTATGGAGGGCATACAAGTTCGTTTGACATCAGCGACTGTCCCAGAGGTGTTCTGCTCATGACGACTCCCAGGTTTGGCAAGCCCAGCTTGTAGCCGATGATGAAATTCTGGTCCTGGTTGCCTCCCTGGTCGGGCCACCCAAAACATTCTGAGCCTACATGCAAATAAGGAGCCGGCAGTATGGCCTGATACCGGCTGACGTCGACCGGTATGTCGGGAATGGCAGCAGAGAATGCATCTAAGAGTTGTGGAGGATTGGACATCTCGGGTACAGACATCAACCCCTCACTAAATATGACAGCAACGGTTAAAGCTTTGAAGACACCACCCCGAAATTTGTCCTCAAGCATGTCCAGTCTGGAAAAAATCCACGGCCACGCCATAAGGTTGATGGCATAAAAACTGATCCATCCCAGCCTCCCTATGCTTCTAAACTGTTTATACGGCCCGGCATAGTCGAGGAGCCATTCCAGCCCCGGTATAGTAAAAGGTAGGCCAAAAGACAACAGCATGGAAGTGATAAATATCCAGAACAGAAAGGGAGACGTGTTGTCATTAAAAAATCTGCCTCTAAAAGCTTCAGCTGGCCTACGTAAAAATTTTAGTATCAGAATGACAAAAAATATGGCTGCTACCAGGCCGATAAAGTTTCCTGCTTCAGAGTGTTTTTGTGGCTGCACTGCCCATAGGTTGATGACTATAAACCTGAAAACGGGCAGCCTGTATGAGAAAAAGTAGGATTGCCACGTGGCAGTATAGTCAAAAAAACCCCATGTTTCAGCAGGCCTGTCGGGTACTGGGTAAAGAAGATTGGACAACGATAATAGTATGGCTAATGGAATCACCACCTGAAACAGTGCCATTTTAGCCCCAGTAATCCAGTCTGTAAACTTTACCGACCAAAGTTTGTCAAAAAAAATGGCCAGCAGGCACATCATGCAAATAGCCAGCAGGTGGTACAGGTGTATCATGCCGGCAAACGTGGATACCACGCCTAAAAATACCGACCACCGCATCGGTGAGGCTCCCCTGAGCATCCTGAGCCATCCGTAAAACACCCATGGCAGGAATGGATACACCATCGAAAAGTGGCTGTGCATTCTAACCATCTGCGGTTGTAAAAACATAGCCCCGACAGAAATAAAGATGGCGTACCAGTATGGAATATTGAGTAATCTTAGGCAAAGAAAAAAACCGACCATGCCTACTGCCAGGCCGACGAAAACCGTCCAGTTGTGGATGGCAATCAGAGTAGCGTCGCTCAGCGGTATGACGTTGTATATTATTTTGACCAATGTGGAAAGAATGGGCTGGTTGTCGGTAAATACCACGTTTTCGCCAAAAGGGTAATTCATTCCGTCAAACTTCCAGAGATGTTTGTCAAACTTTATATGAAACAGATAGGTAAAGTAGT
>JAKQGD010000154.1 GCA_029573365.1 Bacteroidota bacterium
CATCATCGAACAGTTGTCATCCAAGGGCATACCGTCATTGGTAATGGACATCAAGGGTGACCTTTCCGGTGTGGCTGTACCCGGAGAGTCCAATCCCAAAATCGTGGAGCGAAACCAGAACATCGGCATACCCTTTACACCGTCCGGCAGCCCGGTAGAGTTTCTGAGCCTGTCCAATGACGCAGGACTCCGACTGAGGGCCACGGTCACGGAATTCGGGCCGGTGCTGTTTTCAAAGATTCTGGAACTCAATGATACTCAGGCAAGCGTAGTGTCACTGCTTTTTAAATTTTGTGATGACAATCAGCTGGCACTCCTGGACCTATCAGATGTCAAAAAAGCACTCAACTATATAACCAATGAAGGCAAGCCTCTGATCGAAAACGAATACGGTGCTATATCCACGGCTTCGGTGGGTACCATTCTCCGTAAGGTGATAGAACTGGAGCAACAAGGTGGTGATGTTTTCTTTGGCGAAAGGTCATTTGATGTGGATGACCTCACCAGGATAGACGAAGAGGGCCGGGGCATCATCAGCATACTCAGGGTCACCGATATTCAGGATAAGCCCAAACTTTTTTCCACTTTCATGCTGCAGTTGCTGGCAGAAATATACGCCACTTTTCCTGAAGAAGGCGATCTCGAGCAGCCCAAACTGACCATCTTTATAGACGAGGCTCACCTCATCTTCAATGAAGCAAGCAAGGCTCTGCTAAATCAGATAGAAACCATCATCAAGCTTATCAGATCCAAGGGGGTAGGTATATTTTTTGTAACCCAAAACCCAACTGACGTTCCTGACGCTGTACTCAGCCAGCTGGGACTCAAGGTGCAACATGCCCTTAGGGCCTTTACGGCCAAAGACAGAAAGGCAATAAAACTGACTGCCGAAAATTATCCGCTGACAGATTATTACTCCGTCGATGTGTTGCTCACAGAACTGGGTATAGGAGAATCTATCGTGGCGGCCCTAAACGAAAAGGGCGTACCTACACCGCTCGTGCACTGTTATCTCAGGGCTCCGCAGTCGAGGATGGACGTACTCACGTCCGGCGAGATTAGCAATATCCTCGGCCGTAGCCGCATAAAGCACAAATATGATGAAGTCATCAACCGCGAAAGTGCCTACGAAATCCTGACGGCCAAAATAGAATCCGCCCAGTCTGCCGAGGTGCAGAGAAAGCTGCAGGAGCAACAGGAAAAAGCCGGTTCTGATGCACCCAGAGGAAGGCAGGAAAAGAGTACACTAGAAAAAGTAATGGACAGCCAGGTGACCAAGCAGATAGGCCGTACTGTGGCACAGACGCTGACGCGAGGTCTGCTAGGAGTGCTGGGGGTAAAAACGACCTCTTCAAGGTCCACAAGAAAGTCTTCCTGGTGGTGAAACATCAGAAACTGACTATTTAACAAGTTTTATAACACATAATAGTATGAGAAGAAGGGAGTTTTTTGTTAAGTCATCCATGGGTGCAGCGGCATCCTCACTTTTACTGCCTTTTGGTGCCTGTACACCTGCCAAAGTTGCGGCGGCCAATGGCACTGGAGCCGGAAAAAAAGCAAGAAACATCATTTTTATGGTGAGCGATGGCATGAGTACCGGTACTCTCAATATGGGTGACCTCTTTTTGCAAAGGAAAGAGGGCAGGGGCTCCTTCTGGCTCGACCTTTACAGAAATCAAAGGGTCAGCCGAGCACTTATGGACATGGCATCGGCCAGTTCCATGGTTACTGACAGTGCTGCTGCCAGTTCGTCATGGGGTGGGGGTGTGCGTGTAAAAAACGGCCATCTTAATACCGGACCCAACGGTGAAGAATATCTGCCTATCTGGCAAAAGTTTAAAAAAGCGGGCAAAAAAGTAGGATGTGTGACCACCGTGCCCATTACTCACGCGACACCTGCAGGCTTTTGTGTAAACCAGAAGACACGTGGAGATCAGGCCGAAATAGCCGAAAAATACCTCGGACTAAGGTTTGATGTGATGATGGGTGGTGGCGGAAAGTTTTTTTCAGGGAGGAAAGATGGCCGCAATATGTACGAAGAGTTTAGCAATGCCGGTTTTCAGGTGGTCAACGACGCAGCAGGCATGAGGGCTGTAAATTCGTTTTCTCCAGTGCTTGGAGTTTTTAGCAAGGATGGCCTTCCCTATGAGGTGGACAGGATTAATGATCCGTCGCTCAAAGATAACGTGCCTTCTCTGGCAGAGATGACAGGTAAGGCCATAGACCTTATGAAAGGTCATGCCAACGGGTTTTGCCTCCAGGTAGAAGGAGGGAAAGTGGACTGGGCAGCCCATGGCAACGATGCACCAGCACTGATTTACGATCAGGTAGCGTTTGATGAAGCTGTAAGGACCGCCGTGCAATTTGCAGAAAAAGACGGCAATACACTTGTCATCATCACTACAGACCACGGCAACAGCAATCCCGGCCTGTATTATGGCGATAACGCCGACAGGAACTTTGCCAGACTTTTTGACTTCATACACTCCAATGACCACATACTGATGGGGACAAAAACCAATGAAACCCCGGCACAACTTACCGAAAAAGTGTTTTCATGGCAGGGCTATAAGCTCTCAAACGAGCAGGCGGCCTTTATCATGGACAAATACAAGGAACAGTCATCAGAAGGTGTTTACAATGTGTACAAACTACCCTTTAAGGAATATGCCACCTATCAGTCCGAGTATACATCAGTGGCTTTTGGAGGCATGGACCACTCAGGGGATTATGTAGAGCTGGCCATGTTTGGCCCTGGAAGCGAAATGCTCAAGCCTTTTATGGTAAATACTGAGATGCACACTTTTATGCTGGCTGCCGCTGAAGTAGAAAACAAGTTTTAATTCTTGACAGATATGGCCGGGGTAAAGAAGTGGTATTTTTGGCTTTGTTTCTTTGCCCTTGTAGAGTTCCTTCTAATGGGTAGGTATAAGACTTACTTTGGCATATATTTTACCCCCATAGTTTTTGCTTTGTCATCATTTGCTGTGGGCTGGCTTGGTTTGTATGCATCAGTACATCTGGGCGAACAGACATATACAGACAGAAAACAAGTGGACTGGCCGGTTCTGGTCATGGCATTGATGCCGCTGGCTATCCTGAGTTATCACGGTTACAGTATATTTAGGGCACATCCCATCGATTACAGGGAGTCAGATGTATTTGCACAGGTTATCACCCCATCACAGTTATTGCTTCAAGGCAAATATCCTTATGCAGATGTTGCATTGCCGGGTTACACGATGCACAACACTTATCTGCCCATGCAGTGGATCCCTTTTATCATACCTGTGGCATTTGGCTTTGACCCGAGGTGGGTTCCTATAATAGTCTGGTGCCTGGCCTTGCTGACTGCCGTTTTTTTGTTTGGGACTACAAGTATAAAACGTAGCAGCCTGCTCTTTTTGGGGTTGGTAATGGCATTTTGCATTTTTGGAATCTGGGGGTTCATGGATGCTTTTACGGACGAATATTGCCGTACTCTTGAGTTGCTACCTGCAGCCTATTATTTATTTCTTATCCTCTTTTTGCTCAAGGGCCGTTGGCTCGGTATCGGGTTGTCTTTGGGGGCGTGTCTGCTGAGCCGGTTTTCGGTGGTATTTTTTCTTCCATTTCTGGCCTGGTATGTTTGGAAAAGATGGGGAACTAACGTACTTTATAAAGCTGCCGTTACTGTTATTGTCATGGTGATGGGTTTGTTTGTATTGCCCTTTCTGACCAGAGACCCTACTATTGTGTCAAACATCATAAACAACTATAAGACTGGAGCCGAAAACGAATGGCACACACACTCATGGCAAAATCCAGGTGACGAACCTTATCAGTTGGCGAAGGGTTTTGGTGCTGCTATCTTTGTCAAAAAGATGTACGAGTACGACAAGATAGACGGAATACACCACCTAAGGCAAGCTACTCTGGTGTTTAGTATTCTTACGGCAGTCTTTATGATTTATTTATATCACCGCAACAGAAAATTTCAAAACAGGGATTGGGTGTTGCTTGGTGGATTTAAACTTTATTTTACGGTATTTTATACCCTTAGCCTGATACCCTATTCATACCTGTTTTTGGTGCCTGTTTCTGTGACGGTGCTGATACTGATCAAAGGTATTATGGACCTATTAAATCAGAGGTCGGTTCAATACTCTTTGCCGGCTGCAGAGTCATAATTTCAAAGTTTATCACCACTTGTAGACAAAATCTATGTATGGGATAGGAATGCCTTCTTGTATGACATCAGGTATACCTATCAAGGCCAAATCCACGGAGATATTCTCTCCAAAAAACCGCACTCCCCCTGAAAAAACGGGGTAAAACCCATCAAAGGTAAAGATCCAGTTTTCTGAAACCAGGGCAATTTTATTGCTGAGCCTGGTCATGCCGCTTATTGTTAAAATCGGGCTTGTGGATATGTCCGAAAAACTTGAAAAAGTAGTGCCTGCCCCAAAAGTAACATTGTGGTCAAGATTGCCGGCTGTCAAAATTCCGTATCCAATTCCAACTTTACCTTCTCCCGTAATAGCGATAAGAGACCCTGCTCCTGCATGCAGGTTTTGGGACAGTTTGAAACCACCCACCTTTGGAAAAAGTCCTAGAACAGCCTCGCCACTAAAAAGTGAAATGATCTCCGTACCTGCACCCATGGAAAAATGATCCGTTACTCCAAAATTGACTGAGTTAGCCAGACCATAAATGCTTTGGAAATATCCTTCGCGGGCTTTAAGATTGAAAGCCGACGGACCGAAAAGATACCTTGTGGGATGGGGATTGGGAAACCATCCATTTTCATTGACCTGAATGGCAGCCGAAGCCTTTTTTACCCCTGAAATCTGAGACTTTGAGACCTCAAATCTGGATGCTGAGTTGACAAAAATCAATTTGTCTCCTTCCATACCGGCATATTTTCCTCTGAAAACCGTCTGGTCCTTTAGGGTCACCTCGTAATTAGTCAGAGTGTCAAACCTGATTTGGTCAACTTTCATAGTTTTCTGGGAAAATCCCTGGGTGGACACCATCGTAAAAATAAAAATAAACACTGCCACCGGTCTGAAAACTGTTGTCATCTTGTGAATCATCAAGAGTAAGTTGTATTGTAAAAGTAAACAACTTTTCTGGGCTTGGGTTTATCGCTCTGAAATTTGCAATCATAAACATGCTCCCATGAGCCAATTTTGTTGATCAGCAAAACCATCCGTTTTAAAATGCTATTTTTGCCACGATTTTAACCCATCACATGCAAGATCCGGGCCCAGTGCTAGTTGTTCCAGTGTTTAACCCATCACCGGGTTGGGAAGAGGTGCTTGTTACCAGGTTTATTGAGTTTTGTAAAACCTCGGGTATGGATTTTACCCTTGTCCTGGTCAATGACGGCAGTACTGTGGACATACGGTCAGATTTTCTGGAACAGAAGCTCGGTGACAGATTCAGGTATCTATCCTACGAAAACAACCGCGGCAAAGGTGCGGCTCTCAAATATGGATTTTCGGCGTACCGGTCTGATGTCAATGTATTCAGCGACATAGACCTGCCTTATACTACACAAAGTATGGCGGCTGTCGCCGAATCCCTGGTGCGTCAGGGCGG
>JAKQGD010000577.1 GCA_029573365.1 Bacteroidota bacterium
CCCCTGCGGTCGGACGATTTAAGAGGCAATATCTTGATTTTGTCATAATTTTTGCTTTGTCTGTGCAAAAATTTCGCCAAAATCTTTCGTCTATTTCTTTGATACCACGGATTAAAATCCGTGGCTATAAACATCTCACCCCTACGGGGTTTTTTTATTTCAATCTGAACTTATTTTTTATAAACTCAAAAGGCTGTAATCACTAAAATAAAAAAGGCGGAAATTTCACATTTATTACTTGTAGTATGCCTGAAAGTCTACCGATCACTAATCCTACCCCTGCGGTCGGACGATTTAAGAGGCAATCTCTTGATTTTGTCATAATTTTTGCTTTGTCTGTGCAAAAATTTCGCCAAAATCTTTCGTCTTTATCTTTGATACCACGGATTAAAATCCGTGGCTATAAAATATCTCACCCCTACGGGGTTTTTTAATTGTCCCATTGTTTTTCGAGGTGATGGCTTAATATCTTCCGATAGGTACATCTTAAATGCGTGAGTGATAGCAGCGGCATGCATGCATACAGCGGATAGCACGGCCCGACGAAGGAGGGACACGCCCAATAAAAACTAAAACTGTTGGTGTCGTAATTGTGTCTTCATCTTTTTTAGGCATTACATGCAAAATTGATGTAGGTTTGTCCTGAAATTGTATCAACTCACGCCATGGCAGCAGAACAGACTGAGCTTATCAGAAAATATTTTGGGGATCTGACAGAGGAGCAGGTGACAAAATTTGGTATGCTGGAGCCGCTGTACCGCGAATGGAACGATAAAATCAATGTCATTTCACGCAAGGACATAGACAATCTATACATGCATCATGTGCTGCATTCGCTGGCTATAGCCAAGTTTATGAGGTTTGTGCCTGATACGCAGATCGTGGATCTGGGTACCGGCGGCGGTTTTCCGGGTATTCCGCTGGCAATCCTGTTTCCTGAGTGCCGCTTTTCGTTGGTGGACAGTGTCAGAAAAAAGATCACGGTGGTAGAAGCGGTCGCAGAAGCCCTGCAATTGCAAAATGTAACTCCTCGAAATGCCCGCATCGAAGAAATCAGGGATAAGTTTGACTTTGTCGTGACGCGGGCTGTCGCCAAAGTGGATGTGCTTCTGCCGTGGGCCCGCAAAGTTCTGTCGCCCAGACATAAAAATATGTATCCAAATGGCCTCATAGCACTCAAAGGTGATGTCAGGGAAGAGCTGCGTTTACTACCCAAATATGAATACCGGGAGGTGATGCCTGTAACGGATTACTTTGATGAGCCGTATTTTGAAGGCAAGTTCCTGCTGTACGTGCAGGGTTGATGCTCAGGTTAAAACCGATTAAAGGACCTGAAATCACGTATGCCCACCTGGAGATAAAACCTTGAAAGCATGACGGCTTCAATCTGTCCCGGCATGAGCTTAAAACTCTCCACGGTGACGCTGCCCAGACCCAGCCGTATTTCCATGTCGTATTTGCGGTTAAATTCTGCCAGCTGTGTGTCAATACTTTTCTGAACCTCGGTTATGGTTTCGTTTATGTTAAACCTGAGTTTTTCTTCGAGCTCGGTGCGGATTTTGCCTTCAGCGATCCATGCAGCTGCCTTGTGCAGGACGTTTTTGGTTTTAAACTGTATGTCTGTATTTTTAAGTGAAAAGCCATTAACTGCCCGGTCATACACAGGTTTACCGGTTATAATCAAAGTACCGTTTGCAGCTCCTTTTACATCGGTTATTACTTTAATGTTTTCGTAATCACAGTTGGTGACGATGTTGGAGAGGGTGATGGATTTGTCGCCGGTTGTAAAAGTTTTGCCGTCGAGATTGGCCTTGAGCACCTTGTTGATATCCATGGTTTTTATGTCAGCGGCGAGCCTGAACACGGAGCTGTCCGGTATGGCCTCATTCCAATAGACCCTGGGCAGGTTTTTACTTACGGAATAAGCCTGGGGTTTGTAAGTGGAAAAGGTAGATATACCGTAGATGGCTATTTTCCCCTCTGCGGCGAGCTTTGAGTTGATGACTCGGTTGATGTAAAATTTTTCGGGTCGGATATTGAGCCAGGCACTGATGCTGGTATCAAACCGCATAGGCTGGTCAAACATGGCCATGTTTTCCTTCATTTTTTGTTTTACGGTCATGCTGGAATTGACAGAGTCATCGATGCCTTTTTCTATGAGGTACTTAGTCTTACTCAGAGCAATGTCAGAGACGGTCTGTATAGGTATGTTGATGCCGCCGACCGATAATTTTGGTTTTTCGATCCAACGGTGATAAGACAGGCTGGTAGCAGTTTTGACATTCCATATGGTGTCGATGTCTACATTTGTGATGAAGCTCATTTCCATGGTTCCCTTTGCCTTAAGGTCGGCCAGAAAGGTGTTTTTTTCGAGATTTACGGTTATGGGCACCACAACGAGCAGATTTTTACCTTCAATTTCTACTGTAGCAGGGCGGGTTTTTGACAAGGTCATTTTTATATCGTAGTCAGGTATGTCGAAGTTTCCCTTGAGAGCATCATCGATGGCTCTGTTAAATGTATCGCGAAGCCCTGCCTTGTCGAGCTTGTAATTTATGACCAGCTCCGTAGCTAAGTTTACCGGCACGTCGGCCGCAGGCGAAGGAACAGTTGTGACACTTTTTTTAGAACCGCATGCTAAAAAAGTCATCATTAACAGAGATAAAAGCAAAGTGAAAAATCCGGTGGCCCTCATGACGGAAATAGATATATTGGTGCAAAGATACGGAGCTCCAGGGATTTGGAAATAAAAAACAAGGCCGATTATATGGACTTTTTATAATTTCGTTATCCCTTGATTGTTAATTTTTTAAATTTATTTTGTAAAATATTTTATAAAATATCCAATGGTCGTATATTTGTTAAAGTTTTAATTTATAACCAAAACAGTAAAAATGAAAAACCCGATCTTGATTGGTCTAATTATTTGTATTTCAATGATTTGTATCCATAACCAGTCAATAGCCCAACAGAAAAACTGTGTAGTCGACCTTACCGAGGATGCTGTAATGACCGAAGTGATCCTTACACATTATATATTTACAGGATCTGATACCACAGGGCTCCATGTAAAATCCAGAACCATCATCGTCTCTCCCGGCGAACGAAAGCTGGTCAAAAAGAGAAAAAAAGATTGCAATATGCCCAATCCTCAGGATTGCTACCAGGAAGTAATGGAAGAAATTCCGCCCGTCACTATGAATCTGTACACCCTGTCAGGCCCTGATGTGACGCCGCACCACGAAGTGAGAAAAGAAAAAACCATGGTACTAAAGAAAGCAGGAGGTATGGTCAGTAGAGAAGTGGTGTGCCCTAAAAATAGATCCAGAAACCTGATAAAAAAAGTACAGACTGCCTTGTCAGCACTGGGTTATCCGGTAAAAACGGACGGCAATCTCGACCAGGCTACACAGCTGGCTCTTACAGACTTCCAAAAGTCGAAAGGCCTGGCATATGGTGACTTATCTCTGGAGACCCTGGCCGCTCTAAATGTCCGGTAAGTTTATTTTCATAAAATAAAACAAAATGAAGAAGACATATTTTATTACCAGAAATGTGACCGTAGAACACGGAACACGTTTGCTAAACTATGTCGTGGATTATGTAGCTATCATGGGATTTGGAGCCCTGGTTATGGGTTTATGGATGATGGCTAATGGAACTGATGAAATGCTGGAATCTGGTTTGGAGATGAACAAACTGGAAGAATACCTTCTGGGCGTATTGTTTACTTTACCTTATTATTTCTTTTTGGAGGTACTGACTCAAAGAAGCCTTGGTAAATTAATTACAGGTACAATCGTAACGGATGAAAACGGCAACCGTCCGTCTGTAGGCAGTATTCTTGCGAGGACATTTTGCAGGGTGATACCTTTTGACGGCTTGTCATTTCTTGGCAATAATGCCCGCGGATGGCACGACACCATATCCAAAACGTATGTGGTCAATGCAAAAAAGTTGGAGGCCGACAAACTCAACTTTGAAAACCTCGAGAAACTGGGTCAGCTGGAAGAAACACCATAACATCCGGTATCTGGTGTGCTAAACATTGTCCGAAAATAGGCGTTTGTGTGCATATGCCGATGATTTATTCCACATCTACAAATGGGGACACTGTATGCAGCGTATGGCGTTGCTCAGAGTCTGATGATTTTTTTGAACAAAAACTTCATATTCATCCGCTGGAAATGCATGAATTCACCATGTTACATGGCAGAAGGAGGTCAGAATGGCTGGCAGCCAGGTATCTGTTGGGACGCATCATACCGGGACGTGAATCCCTGCCTTGTATCAAAGACACCCATGGAAAACCTCACCTCGAAGGGTCGGATTACCATATTTCGCTGAGCCATACGACGGGATTTGTCGCCGCCATCAAAAGCAAAAAGCCTTGTGGTACCGACATACAGATGATAACCCCAAAAATAGAGAAAATAGCACCTCGTTTTATCTCTGCTGACGAATATGCTTACATACCCACTCAGGGTGCCATGGATTATTACCACACTCTATGGAGTGCCAAGGAGGCAATGTACAAGGCGTATGGGAAAAAGGAGCTGGATTTCAGGGACCATATCTTTGTAGAAGCCTTTAAATTTGACAGTTTTGGATTCAGTTTTTCGGGGAGTGTACAAAAAAACAACTTCCTGGCCAATTTCGCCTTATATTGCAGGCAAATAGAAAATACCATTCTCGTCTATGCCATCGAACAAAATCAGACTGACCTTGCTAATGATTCTGGCAGGCATCCTGTTTGAAACATCCTGCCGAAATAAAACCTCAAAGCAACCGGTAGAAGAAACGCCCCTGTATCAATCTCCTGAATTCATGGATTTTTATAAAAAATTCAATTCCGACAGTGTCTACCAGATGGAACACATTGTTTTTCCGCTCGAAGGTATGAAGGCCCCCGGCGATACCACCACGGTTATAGACCCGGATTTCAGATGGAAGCAGGAAGAGTGGATACTGCACAAGCCCTTTGATGACGCCAATGGCACCTTTGTCAGGGAATTTAACGCCGCAGGAGGGGTAGTAGTCGAGAAAATAGCCGACAATTCCGGAACATTTACTATGGAAAGAAGGTTTGGAAAGTTGTCTTCCGGCTGGCATCTCATTTATTACCGTGAGTTGGGCAGGTATTGAAGACATCCCCGGTTTGCCGAAAAAAAAATAGTAGAAAAAGGTCTTAGCGAAGACACTTGACTAAATCGGGAATACTGATTCAGCAATATTTTCGTAACTTTATCCCTTGATAAATTAATCACAATCCGTTTAAAATGATAAGAATATCAAGTTTATTGGTTTTATTTTTTATTTGTACACTGACTGCAGGAGCCCAGTCATTCTGGAAGAGGGTGCCGGCGACTCAGTTTAGCGTCAGGTCACAGGAAAGCAGGAACATA
>JAKQGD010000580.1 GCA_029573365.1 Bacteroidota bacterium
GATGGAGTGACACTTTGTAGAAAAATCCGCTCGGAAGGCATACACACCCCTGTGTTGTTTATTTCGGCACTTGATAGTGTGGCAGACAAGCTCACCGGCTTTGGATCCGGAGGTGATGATTACCTGGCCAAGCCATTTCACTTCGATGAGCTGGTGGCCAGAATAAGGGCTCTGATGAGGAGGTTTGGCAACACCTCCCCGGCCAATGTTTCTGACAAGTCGGGTTCTCTGGTCATAGACAGGGTGCAGATGACTGCATTTAGAGAGGGAAGAAATCTGGGGCTCACAAAAAAGGAATTCAGGTTGCTGGAGTATTTTTACCGCAATGAGGGGAAAGTGCTCAGCAAATCCGAGCTGGCAGAAAATGTATGGGATGTGGATTTTGACACGGGTACCAATGTGGTGGAGGTGTACGTCAATTATTTACGCAACAAACTGGACAAGGGTTTTGACAAAAAGCTGATTACCACAAAATTTGGTCTGGGGTATGTATTCAACGACGAATAACAGATGACTACAAAACTTAAAATGGCTTTGTGGCTTACAAGCACTACAACCATATTGCTGCTGGTATCCAGGTTTTTTATTTACGAATTTTTTAGCAGCAGGATACATGATGAATTTTACAGGTCGCTAAAAACCAAAGGCGTCATGATGGCCTCCATGATGTCCAAACTTACGCCTGAAGAACTTGATAAGCCCGTAAATTCACCCGTGGTTTCGCCACTATTTCCCATCCAGGAAAATATAGAGATTTACAATAAAAACTATGTTAAGATTTTTTGTCTCCAGAATGAAAGTGATCAGGTTCCCCGGTCCCTCCTTGACCGCGTAAATAAGGAAAACGAAGTAAGAATGACCCGAGACAATAACGATTTGGTGGCATTTGCCTATAATTTGCCGGGTGACGAAAAAATTTTTGTGGTTTCAAAAAGTGTGTTCTCTTCCCGGGAGCTCAATAGCCTAAAAGAAATCCTCGTCATCACTTTTTTTATTATCCTGCTACTGGCGGCACTGAGCTCTTTCTTTTTGGTGGAGGTCATCATCTCGCCGGTCAGGTCCATTGCTACCGAGCTTGAGGGTATCAGCGGAAATGCCCTTGACCGCAGGGT
>JAKQGD010000582.1 GCA_029573365.1 Bacteroidota bacterium
AAACAGAACAAACGCCTTAAACAATCTAGGCAACCTCAAACACAGCCTCCAGAACCACAACTAACAAAGACCAGTGTTGCCACCGACACTGGTCCAACTAAACCTTCTCCTCCAAAGCCATCAAGCCCACATATCTCCCCCGATGCTGTCAAGACAGCTGGAGAAATCCCTGCACCAGCACCTGCTGCTTCGGCTCCCGCTCCATCAAAGCCCTTGCCGAATGTTAATGTAACACCACCTCCTTTAAAACGACCAAGCTCGAACGGCACCCAAGGTCCAGTGATACCAAGTGGAGAGATCCAAAAACCAGCACATGCCGCTTCAGCTCCCAGTCCATCAAAACCCCTGCCGAATGTAATAGTAACGCCACCTTCTTCAAAACGACCAACTCCAAGCACCTCGAGCAGTTGTGTGACACCGACTAAAGGAACACGCATACAGACACCGACCGGTTCAGCTCCTGTACCCCCAGCGCCAGTACCGACTTTTAAAAGAACACCTCCTCCTCCTGAGCCGCCAAAGCCCAGAATGGATGGCGAAATCGAGATCAATGAAGACTTTCAGAGAGCGTTGGATTTGATAGAAAAGACAAATCGCTGCCTCTTTATCACAGGCAAAGCTGGTACGGGCAAGTCAACATTATTAAAATTATTTGTAAAAAATACAAAAAAACAGGTCGCCTTATTGGCTCCAACAGGAATAGCCGCATTAAACATAGGTGGCAGAACCCTTCATTCATTTTTTAAATTTCCTCCACGAATGATTACCGAGGATGATATTAAGGAATCCCATGACAAGGTACTTTATCGATCTTTTGATACCATTATTATCGATGAAATTTCAATGGTACGTGCGGACATGCTCGATTCTGTGGACAAGTTCCTTCGTAAGAACGGCAGAGATCAGAACAAACCATTCGGTGGCATTCAATTGATTTTTTTTGGTGATTTATTTCAGCTTCCTCCAATAGCAAAAAAGGATGAACTTGCCTACCTGAAGGATAATTATGGGGGTGTCTATTTTTTCCATGCACCGGCAATAAAAACTGTAAAGCCTTTGACAATCCAACTTCAAAAAGTCTATCGTCAAAAAGATAGTAATTTCATCTATATACTAGACAGTATTCGTACCGGGAGTCATAACCAGCATATCCTCAATACACTAAATGAGAGACTT
>JAKQGD010000591.1 GCA_029573365.1 Bacteroidota bacterium
CTCCTTGATTCCACCACAACGATGGCATCGCTCATGGCGGCGATAATTCTGTTTCGCATAGGGAAGTTTTCGCGGTCGGGGCGGCTGCCGGAAGTGAATTCTGAAAGTACCCCACCTTTGTTTTCCTCCATCTTTTTGGCCATGGTTTTGTGTTCGGCGGGATAATAGCGGTCCAGTCCGTGGCCCAGTACTCCCAGCGTGGGTATGCCGGCTTCGAGGCAGCTCCTGTGTGCGATTCCATCGATGCCAAATGCCAGTCCACTGACCAGCAGCACATTGTATGGGGCAAGGCCCTCGACGAGCCTTTCACACATGAGACGTCCGTAATCTGTGGGACTTCTTGTCCCAACCACAGCTACTGTGCGGTAATGGTTAAGGTCGGCCGTACCCCTGAAATAAAGGATTATCGGACAGCTTTCAAAATTAAGCAACCGTGCCGGGTAAGCTTTGTCAAGGTATGACAATAATCTGATCTGGTTTTTTTCGATAAATTTCATCTCCTTTTCGGCCTCTTCGAGATAGGCATGAGGGTCTACATACCCTGCGAGTGAGGCTCCTATTCCGGGTATTTTTAGGAGGTTTTTTTTCTTTTCTTTAAATACCCCTTCTATGCTTCCGCAATAGGAAATGAGGTTTTTGCCATTGACGGGTCCTATCTTTGGCATTTTGGTTATGGCTATGAGGCCTATCTGGTCTTCGCGGGTCATTGCATGGATTGAGCTGCCTGCCTGTAGGCGGCTGCTTTTTGGTTGTCACCTGATAGTTCGTAAGCCAGTCCGAGGGATTCATTTACGGCCCGGCTCGTAGGGTTAAACGCATAGGCCCAGTTGAGAAACTGCAGGGCGTAAGACCTTCTTCCATCATTGGTCTTTAGAAGATAGTTGCCTGTTTCCAGATAGAAGTCAAAGAGCTCCTTGTTGTGGTTTCTGTCCTTGATATAATTGTGAAATTCCTGGATAAAAGGTATGTCAGGCCTCCTTTGTACGACGGGCTTCATTAAGTTTATATAATCATTGATATTGCCGGTCATTTTGTACCTTTCGGAAGCTACGCCTATAAGCATGAGGTTGGGGTTTTGGTAATTGGGTACGATGGCGACAGATTTTTGAGCATACTTTTCTGATTCTGACAAAAGCTGCTTTTTCTTTTCGCTGTCAGTTGCCAGTTTATACTCTTCAAACAAGGCCGTGGACATAAATGAGTTTGCCCGGGCACTGTTGGGAGATACTTCTACAGCGGCACGGTTTAGGGTGATGGCGTTTTCCCATACCGGCACCCTTAAAAAGGTCATGGTGCCGAGGCCTAAAACCATCAGGCCCAGCAGACCCATGGCCACTTTATCGCCCAGGGCGGTGAGACGAGGCAGATGCACACACAGAAAATAAGCAGCGGCTATACAAAAGCCGGCAGATGCCATAAATATAAACCGTTCATTCATAAATGTACCAACATTGATGACGATGTTTGACACAATGCTGAGTGTAGCCAGAAAGAACAGGATGGAATAAGCATATACCGACTTTGACCTCAGTCCCCTTAATCCCACCACGGCCAATGCGACATATACTAGAAGCGACAAGGCAGGTATAGGACTGAAAAGGCTTGTTTTTGGTATGGCATACGGGTAATAATCGTGGCTCAGCGGGTGTGGCCACAGCAGCAGTTTGATATATTTGCCGAGGGTATACAAGATGGTTCCTGCTTTTTCGTCGGGTTTCATGTCGAGGAAAGGATTGTTCATCAGGTCGGTAATCTGCTGGTTAAATTTGGGTACACCTGCAGTGTTGAATCTCAGGATCAGATAAACGACTGTAGCTGCCAGAATCCATACCATGGATCGCGAAATGACGGGCCACCCTGACCGGGTAAAAAAGTAAACGGTCAATGGGATTACGGCCAGAAAGGTGATGGCATTTTCCTTGGACAGCAAGGCCAGAAAATAGCTGACAGCTGCCCATATCATCCAGGCCGTTTTTCGGTGATCGGCGTACCTGAGCACACCGTACAGAGACGTCAGAGCCAGGAGCATGCTCATGATTTCGTCACGGCCTTTGATATTAGCCACAGCCTCAGTATGTACAGGGTGCAGGATAAATATGAGTGAAGCAATAAATGGTACTGAAAACCACCATGATTTGGCATTGAAGTTTCTGAACATCATGTCGAGGTTCATCATCAGCACTACCCCTGTCAGTCCGTAAAGTATGATATTTATCACGTGGCTAAACCTGGGTGCCGTGCCGCCCATGAGGCCATATTCGGCTGCAAAAGTCATTATTGACAGGGGTCTGTAACGGTTGCCCTGAACGAGGTCTTTTTTTTCGCCAAAGTAACCTTCGAAGCTTTCTGTCGTCAGAATGTCCCAAATGCCCCCGAATCCCTTTTTGGTAAAACTGTTGCCGGTAATGACCATCAGGTCGTCAAGGATATAGCCATAAGCTATACACTGAAAGTAGAGTAAAAAGCTGACGGCCATGAGTACCAGTATCCCCGGCCAGTGGTCCTTAAGAAACGATGATGTGTGTACGGGCCCCTCTGTGTGTGCAGGCTGGGTTACGGCAGGTGCAGCGGCAGGGGATGGTTTTGGGCGGGATTGGAGAGGTTGTGGCCTTGATTTGCTTTTTGACATAAGTTTGAGTATATTGGAACAGGGAATGCAAAGATTTGCAAATTTCCCCTATTTTTGTAACACTTTTTAAAAAATCTTAATTTGTAATCATGTTAAAAGGGCTGAGGATTTATGTGGCTGTGGTAGTGCTTGCATCGGCTTTGGTTCCGGTTTCTGGCCAGATCAATCTTAAAGTCGGCTACATGGGAGCCTCTACACGTGCCCCGGTGGTTAACAAGATTGTACAGGACTTTAACACCCGGCTTACGACTACATTTGCTGGCTCTAAACTGGATGACCAGCTGCAAAATTTCAATTTTAGCAATGGCATGGAGCTGGGTCTCAGATACCGCATAGGTAATGTAGGCCTGGAGGCAAGCTGGTCAAGCATCAGCGACAAAAGTGATGTGCTGCTCTCTAAGTCCGACGGCAGCCTTTTTCAGGACAAGTGGTTTACCAGCCTCACTGAGTACTCTCTGGGGGCAGAAAATTATTTTGGCTATTTTGGATACGGAGCGAGTATAGGACTACGTACTGCCAGGATAAAAACAGATATAGCAGGAGCCTCAAAAAAGAAACGAACCGTAGTGCAGGAGACAGCCCCGGCAAGCAAGTTTTATCTGATCTTCCAATTTCCCGGCGACAAGGTGGGTATAGCCTTTAAACCTTTTGTAGAGGTCCCCCTTAAAAAGTATGACGTATCGGGTTTTGACCAGGAAATAAACGGGCAGATAGACCCGGGGTGGATGGCTCCCAAACCACAGGAAGAGAAGTTTCTCATCTATGGTATTTCCATCCTGCTTTATAACGGTAAGCAATAAGTGCTGTATGGTCGGGTTAGGACATAATTTGTGTATCTTTGCGTGCTAAATGTCGGCGGACTGATGAGAGAGTTTAAAAGAATCCTGGTGACATCTGCACTTCCGTATGCCAACGGACCCCTCCATATTGGCCATCTGGCGGGAGCATATCTGTCGGCTGACATCTATGTGAGATTTCAGAGATTGATGGGCAAGGACATCCTTTTTGTCTGTGGATCTGACGAGCACGGTGCTGCCATTACCATTAAGGCCATGAAAGAAGGCCTCACACCAAGGCAGATTGTAGATAAGTATCATGCACTTTTTGAAGATACTTTTAAAAGGGTGGGTATATCGTTTGACATGTATCACCGCACCTCAGCAGAACTGCACCATGAGACATCCCAGGAGTTTTTCAGCAAACTGTATAAAAAAGGAGAGTTCCAGGAAAAGGAGACAGAACAATACTATGACGAAGAAGCCGGACAATTTCTTGCTGACAGATACATCATGGGTACCTGTCCTAAATGCAGCAATGCCGATGCTTATGGTGACCAATGTGAAAAATGCGGCTCCTCGCTGAGCCCTACAGACCTTATAAATCCTGTTTCTACCCTTTCGGGCAAAAAACCGGTGCTCAAAACCACCAAACACTGGTATCTTCCTCTGGATAAATACGAATCGTGGCTCAGGACCTGGATAGAAACGGGTGAACTTGATGGCAAGATGCTGCACGAACCCGCTGATTGGAAAAACCACGTCCTCGGACAATGCAAATCGTGGCTCGACGGAGGGTTGCAGCCGAGGGCCATGACCCGAGACCTCGACTGGGGGGTGGATGTGCCACACAACATCAAAGGTCATGAAGGCAAAAAGTTGTACGTGTGGATGGATGCCCCGATAGGTTATATATCATCCACCAAGCAGTGGGCCCTGAACCACAAAAAAAACTGGAAAAAGTACTGGCAGGACGATGAGACGGCCCTGATACATTTTATCGGCAAGGACAACATCGTCTTCCACTGTCTTATCTTTCCGGCCATCCTGCATGCTCACGGAGATTATATCCTTCCGGTCAATGTGCCTGCCAACCAGTTTATGAACCTAGAAGGCCGCAAAATATCCACATCTAAAAACTGGGCTGTA
>JAKQGD010000601.1 GCA_029573365.1 Bacteroidota bacterium
CCACCGGGAACGTCTATGACATAATAAATGCCATCAACGGTCTTGGATGCGTTTAGGCTGTTGGCCGCAATATAATCCTCTATAATTTTAATATCAGCATCAAACTGCTCTTCTACTGATGTGCTTTTATTGCAACCCAAAGACAAGGCTACAGTAAAACAAAGAATCAAGTATTTCATGTACCTAATTTTAACTGCCACAAAGATGGTAAAAATCAGTTATTTAAATCTTGTTTTTTTAACTTACGTACATGGTCGAGACCACATTCCAAAAATCCAAGATATCCATCTATACCGTCTACAAAAGGCCTAGGCTTGCTGATGACCTGCTGGTCGTTTGTTGCCAGGACATAAAGCGGTTGTGAATTTTGCTCGAAATTTACAATCTGGAAGTCAGCCCATTTGTTACCTACGTTTCTGATCTTGTTTTGTCGTTGCTGAGAGATATAGATGTCCTTGAGCTTTTTGTCGTCATCGACATAAAGCGAGATAAGGACGAGAGAGTCATTAAGTATTTTTCTGACTTTTTCATCAACCCAGATGTGTTCTTCAGTTTTTCTGCAATTGACACAACCATAACCGGTAAAGTCTATCATAATGGGTTTATTGACCTCACGGGCATAATTTACGCCTTCAAAATAATCCTTGAAACAATTGATGTTGTTGGCACACTTGGTGTATGACGGATACTTTGCCTTGATGGACAGGTCGATGTCAGATTTCTGGTTGAAATAGTTGTAATGAGCAGGAGGAGCAAGGCCACTCATCAGTTTGAGAGCATTGTATTCGCCGGTTTTATCATTTATTCTGAATCCGGTAATCAGATACAAAACACTGATTGCGGCCAATGCACCAAAGCCAATACGTGTCATCGACAATTTTTTAACTGGGCTGTCGTGGGGAAATTTTATAAAACCAAACAGGTACAAAGCCATGGCAGCAAAAATAATGATCCAGATAGCCATAAACACCTCATATCTCAGGAATCCCCACCCATTGGTCATATCGGCCACTGACAGGAATTTGAAAGCCAGAGCCAGTTCCAGAAAGCCAAGCACTACCTTGACAGAATTCATCCAACTGCCTGATTTTGGCAGACTGTTAAGCCAGGCAGGGAAAGCTGCAAACAATCCGAAAGGTAAAGCCAATGCCATAGAGAAGCCCAGCATCACCAGGAAAGGCCCCAGATATTCTCCTTTAGTGGCCGCCTGTACAATGGCTGTTCCAATGATGGGACCAGTACACGAAAATGATACGAGTGCCAGGGTAAAGGCCATAAAAAAGATGCCTAAAATACCTCCTTTGTCAGCCATTCTGTCGCTGCCTGTGCTCCAGCTGCTGGGCAGGGTAATTTCATAATATCCGAAAAACGAGATGGCAAAAGCTACAAAAATGAGAAAAAACAAGGTATTTGCTATCCAGTTGGTAGAAAGACGATTGAGAGCCTCTGGTCCTACAAAGGTGGTAATCAGTAACCCTATGGTCACATAGATTACGATGATACTGATGCCATAAATCAATCCGTTTACCCATCCTTTTCTTTTTGTGTCCTTGGTAAAGAAGCTTATGGTTATAGGCAACATGGGGAACACACAAGGCGTTAGCAAGGCCAGAAGTCCGCCGATAAACCCAAAAACAAAAGTCCAAAAATGGCCTTCCTTGACAGTTTCGTTTTCACCACAATTGCCCACAGGAGTTTTGTAGGTTGTGGCCAGTGCTTCAATTTTCTGGTCAATCACATCGCCGCTGATTTTTGCCCCCACCAACGTGGTAAAAGACGATGTGTCACCTGTCGTTTGCTGACCTGAAAGATTGCCGCGACTCACTACTGTTGAGTCAGAAGTTACCACTGTAGGAGCAGGCTGCACATCTGTTGGACCAGGCTTCACTGCATCAGGAACAGGTTTTTCGGCGGCATTGGTATTACCGACTGGAGTGGATGTGGCTGAAGCAGGAAAGCTAAAGCTAAAATCTACATCTGTGGGTGGCAGACACTTTTCATGATCGCAGGCCATAAATGTTAGATAACCAGCAACCGGCTTTGACGCATCGGTAACTTTTACCTTTTGAGTGATGACAAAGGGCTTATCAGAAGTAAATTTGATGACATTTACTCCAAAATAGGCATCCATTCCTTCCTTTTTTGCACCAGACTCAGTTGACTTTGCGAGGAGTTTTATCCCGTCAGAACTTTCATAATTGACAGAGGTCGGTACCGGGCCGTCGTCTGAGGTGTACTGGCTGTAAACCGTCCAACCTTTTTCAATTGTTGCCGTGTATTTCAACTCATATTCGCCTTCAGCTACTTTTTGGGATTCGAACTTCCATTTTACAGGTTTGAAAATCTGGCTGTAGCCCGGCAAAAAAATGCTAAAAATGAAAGAAAAAACAAAGAGAAATCGTTTCATATTGGAATATTTTGGGTTGGGATTATTTGGCCGAAAGGCTGAAATTTACATCAACCGGTGGCAAACACCTGGCTCCGTCGCAGGTCATATAGGATACATAGCCATCCACTTTGCCCGTAGCGGGCATAGGCATTGTTTTAACAAATATGGCTTTGTCCTTAAATTTTATCACTTCTACACCAAACATTTCATCCATTTCTTTGACCGCCTTGGATTTTTCTTCAAAATTTATTTTAACATCTCCTATGACAAATTCTGTTGGAATGGGTCCGTCAGGATCTGTAAACTGGCTGTAGGTTACCCATCCTTTGGTTATGTCGGCAGTGGCCGTTATTTCTACTTCTGACTTATTAATAACTCGGATATCAAATTTCCATGATACAGGTGACACCTTTTGTGCGGATAATCCGCTGAAGAGCAATACAAATGTATAAGCCAACGAAATTTTAACCATATTATTAAAATATTTAATGTTTAAAATGTTCAATTTTATTAAATTGACCACAAAGATATACCATTTCTGATAAAGATGAGTCACTTGGGTTACCTTTAATAAAAGTTTAACCTGTGGTCAGAATTTTATTAGTCCAAAACCTGAAACCATAATCAGGGCCACTAAAAATATGTGCATAAGCTCATTCAAAATTGAATTTCTGCCATCACTAAGGCTGGTTCCGGATATCAGGGCCAACGGCACTGCCAGAGTTGCCAGGTGTGTAACTCCATTGGTCCTGAAAATAAGAAATGATATCAGACAAAAGAGTAGGCCCCAATACAGTATGTCTGCTTTTTTCTGAACCTGGAGACTCTTTTTGCCGGTGACAGACCCGTAATTAAACACAGAAAGTGCAACTGCAATCATCAATGCACCGAAGCTGACATAAAGAACAATCAGATCGTCGGTCCGAAAACCGGGAAACCTGAAGAATATATTTTTGATAAAATCCAAGTCCGCAAACGGGATGTCAAACCAGTATTTGTACGTAAATACAAGGAAGTAGGGTATGCCGAAACCAATCAGATATTGCAGTTTTTCCTTTATTTTAAACGAACGAAGCATGATAAGTCCAACCACCCCAAAAAGTACAAATACGAAGTAAGGAATATAAAACTGTGCCGACAGTGACAGCATAAAGCCTGTGTTAAAAATCATGGCTGTGGCATTGGGGACCTTGTAAGTCTGAAGCAGGTACAATATGGCAAGGATAATAAAGGTATTTGCCATAAGGACAGGAGTCAGTAGGTTGTTGTTAGTCATGATGCTCACAAAAAGTATATACAGAACTCCTGGAAACAGAGTGGATTCTCTGGAAAAACGATTCTGGCTAAAGATGTAATTAAGCAGAAGAGCCTGGATAAAAATCAGCAAATTGGCCAGAATATTTTGGGTCAGTCCATCTGGCAGGGCTTTGTACGCCTGTTCGGATAGCAGACCGGTATCTTCTCCTTTGTTATAAACGGTAGGCTGCAGTATGCTGTTGATTCTTATAATAAAAACATACGGCAACAGCAGCAGGGTGTTTAAAAAGAGATTTCTTCGAAAAATTTCAAACAAATGAAAAATATTTTACTGGTACTGACTGAATTTTAGGCCTTTGGCCAGTGCAAAAATATAATTTTATTTCATTATCAGGGTATTAGGCGAATATAGTTTGACGAAAAAGCCTCACGACAAACATGATGTGTTAGACAAGTTTAGGTAAAAAGAAACGAGAATTTACTACCAAAGCGGGTTTTACACTATCTTGTGCAAAATTTATAGCACTCCGCAAGGACATGGCTGCTGATCTAGATCGTATAAAAGAGCCTGTAGGCAACGAACTGAGGGAATTTGAAAAAAGATTCAAGAACTCAATGAAGAGTTCTGTGCCACTCCTTGACAAAATCACCTATTATATCGTACAGAAAAAAGGCAAGCAGGTAAGGCCGATTCTTGTTTTTCTGTGCTCCAAACTGTGTGGCACCATCAGCGACTCTACTTACGTGGCTGCCTCTCTGATAGAACTTCTGCATACTGCTACACTGGTGCATGACGACGTAGTAGACGAATCATATGAAAGACGCGGTTTTTTTTCGGTCAACGCTCTTTGGAAAAACAAAATAGCCGTGCTTGTTGGAGATTTCCTCTTGTCCAAAGGCATGAACATAGCTCTCGAAACGGGCAATTATGATCATCTTCATATTGTCTCAAAGGCTATCAACCAGATGGCGGAGGGCGAGCTGCTGCAGATAGAAAAAGCCCGCAGACTGGACATAGACGAAAAAGTATATTTCGAAATCATCCGTCAGAAGACCGCCACACTTATAGCAGCTGCCTGTGCCTCAGGGGCTTCATCAGCTACCCCTGACAAAGAAACAGTAAGAAGGATGTGGGAGTTTGGCGAAAAAATCGGCATTGCCTTCCAGATAAAAGACGACCTTTTTGACTATGGCGATGATTTCATAGGAAAGCCCAGGGGCATTGATATAAAGGAGAAAAAAATGACACTGCCATTGATTTATTCTCTAAACAAAGCTGCAAGGCAGGACAAAAACAGAATAATCAACTACATTAAAAACGAAAGTCAGAATGAGGAGAAAGTAGCCGAAGTAATCAGATTTGTCAAAGCATCAGGAGGTATAGAATACGCACACGAAGCCATGATGCGTTACCGGGATGAGTCACTGGCTATTCTTGCTACATTTCCGGCCGGGCAAACCAGGGAAGCCCTCGCAAGCCTGGTTCATTTTTTTACAGACAGAAAAAATTAAGAGGGCAGTCAGAACTTGTCTATCCTGATTTCCTTGATGGTCTTGGTGCCGATTTCTCCTTTAGAATAGATAAACAGCCTGAAAGTATCTTTAGGCGTACTGATCTTTACCACTTTAAACTGAGAGGTTTTGTCCTTGGAAGTTCCCTTGTGCATGACTTCCACGCCTACGATTTTGTGGGTCTGCAGGAATTCCTTTAGCCTCGAAAGGGCGACATTTTTATTGAGGATTTGCTGGTCTTCGAAAAGGCAGAAATCTACGTTGTCTTCCAGGTAAGGACTCATGGTAGAAGTGTCAGAATTTTTCAGGGCATTCAGAAAAGAGGTCTCATTCTGAGCAGAAACCACAGACAGCATTCCGACAAATAATATGATCAAAAATTGTTTCAACACTTTATGGTCGTTTTGTTTTCAAAAAATATCGATGGCAAAATTAAAAATCATAAGTTTGCACAGTAATTCAAACGAAGTTTATTGTTGATTTAGTTTCAGGCAAGTGTTAAATTTTGATTAAATAACAGGTCTTTCCGAAATATGGATGATCTCAGACACGCCAATTTTGTTTAATAGGGTTAAAATTTTTTTTTGAGATGAAAGACCTTGCTCTCATCATCCTCGATGGGTGGGGAATAAACCACAATCCAAAAATCAGTGCTATTGAAGCTGCAGACACACCGGTGATGGATGACCTCACAGGGAGGTATCCTAATGCCACCCTGACTACCTATGGCGAAGAGGTAGGATTGCCGGAAGGCCAGATGGGAAATTCTGAAGTCGGGCATATAAACATCGGTGCAGGAAGGATTGTATACCAGGAGCTGGCCAGAATAAATAAAGCTATAAGAGAAAAGGAATTGCTGACAAATTCCGCTTTTACTCAATGCATGGACTATGCAGTAAAAAACCATAAACGGGTGCATTTGCTGGGGTTGCTGTCAGATGGAGGTGTACATTCGCACATAGACCACGTGACCGGGCTGTGCGACATGCTTAAAAGTTATAATGTACATGTCAATATCCATGCCTTTCTTGACGGCAGAGACACAGATCCTAAATCAGGCAAAAAGTACCTGCATACCTTGTCGGAAAGCATTGGTGGTTCAGGAATAAAAATTGCATCGGTCATAGGCAGATATTATGCCATGGACAGAGACAAACGATGGGAAAGGGTAAAAAAGGCCTATGACCTCCTCGTCAGGGGCGTGGGCATGCCGGTGGCAGATCTGTCAGAAGGTGTGAAGGCTATGTATGACAAAGGCATCACTGACGAATTTATGGAACCTATGTACGACGAAAACATCACTGTTCAGGACCTGGCAATCAGGCAAGGAGATGTAGTCATCTTTTTTAATTTCAGAACGGACCGCCCCAGGCAGCTAACCGAGGTTCTTACCCAAAGAGATATGCCTGACCACGACATGTATAAACAAGACCTGTATTATGTGACATTTACCAACTATGACCAGACCTATAAAGGAATACATGTTATTTTTGGCAAGGAAAATCTGACCCACACCCTCGGACAGGTCATAAGTGAGGCAGGTCTAAGTCAGGTAAGAATAGCCGAGACAGAAAAGTATCCACATGTGACCTTCTTTTTTAATGGGGGCGTGGAGGAAAAATTTGAAGGAGAAGAAAGAATCCTGGTTCCTTCGCCGAGGGTGGCCACATATGATTTGCAACCTGAGATGAGTGCTGTTGAGATTACTGATCAGCTGATACGTCATATAGAGGAAAACAGGCCCAATTTTATCTGCCTCAATTATGCCAATACCGACATGGTGGGGCATACTGGTGTATTTGAAGCCGCGGTCAGGGCAGCGGAAACAGTAGATGCCTGTCTCGGCAGGCTTATGACTACACTGGATAAAAACGGATATTATGCAGTAATCATAGCGGACCACGGCAACTCTGATGTTATGGTCAATTCAGACGGCTCTCCCAATACGGCACATACCACCAATCCTGTCCCCGTTATCTTTGCAGGTCCAGGAGTAAATAGGGAAAATTATAATGTCGTACATGGAAAACTCGGTGACCTGGCTCCTAGTATTCTCAATATAATGGGACTCAAAGTGCCGACTGATATGACCGGCCATGTGATAATACAAAAAAAATAAGGATAGTCATGGCTGCAAACAGAGTGTTGTATACCATTGCAGCAGGCCCGGGCAAAGTGATGAGCATACCTGCATTGATCAGGCTCACAGGTCAGAAACTGATTTTGCCTTTTTATCATGCCATTTCAGACATCAGACTTCCGTACCTTGATCATTCATATCGTGTCAGAAGCCGCGATGTTTTCAGGAAAGACCTCGATTTCTTCACATCATATTTTCAGCCGTTCACCCTTGAAGAGCTAAAAGACATTTCCCGTAAGGGTAAATCTTCGGAAAAGCCCGCTTTTTTTCTGACCTTTGACGACGGGTTGTCATCGTTTTATGAAGTCGTCGCTCCAGAGCTCGAGGCAAGGGGGCTTCGTGCCGCCTGCTTTATCAACCCTTCATTTCTCGACAACAAATCTCTGTTTTACCGCTACAAGGTAAATCTGCTGAAACAAAAAGTGCTGGATAACCCCTCCGTTTTAAACCGATTGGAGCTGAGAAACAAGCACAAAAGCAGCAATGATTTTATTATATGGCTCGGTAGGCTGGGACATGCCGACACGGCCGAGATCGATACTTTGGCAAAAAATTTAGATGTGGACTTTGACAGCTTTCTGACTGATGAAAAACCTTACCTGAGCACAGCTCAGATAGGAGAGCTGGCAGAACGGGGCTTTTATTTTGGTGGCCACAGTATGGATCATCCATTGTATTCTGAGATATCTGAGGAGAACCAGGTGTCACAAACGTTAAAATCCGTGGAGGAGGTCAGGAAACTGACTGGACAAAAAACTTCAGCTTTTTCATTTCCGTTTACAGACCACGGCGTCACGGCTTCCTTCTTTAAAAAAATTGATGCCATCGATCTTACTTTTGGCACTGCTGGCATGAAAGCCGACCATGAGCCCGCACATTTTCAGAGGATACCTATGGAAAGCACCCGCCATAATGCGGAAACGATCATTCGTACAGAATATTTGTATTATTTGCTGAAAGTACCTTTTGGTAAAAATAAGATTGATAGGCATGTTTGACATACAGACATTGAATGCCGATGGACTGGCAAAATACATTGAGTCAGAAGAATTTCGAATTTCGCCCGCACTGGCAATTTCTCACCACCGTGCAGTTTCTCAACTCAATAACCCGAGACTCAGGCCAGACGATGTAGTCATGCTGCTGGCACGGGTAGAAGGGAGCCTGGCCGGATATCTGGGGGTTTTGCCGGATACGATTTTTTCTGAGGAAGGAAAGCCGGTTCATATCGGATGGATGAGTTGTCTTTGGGTACACCCGGCACAAAGGGGCAAAAATATTGCACGCAAACTTATGGACCAATGTTTTGAGTCATGGAACCACCACATTGTACTCACTGAGTTTACGGCAGCAGCCGGAGCTATGTACCAAAAATCAGGATTTTTTTCGGATTTGGCCACTCTCGAAGGCCGCAGATGGTATATACGGTCAGACCTGGAACGGTTACTAAAGCCCAGGAAGGCAATTTTTAAAAAAATGTCACCCGTTTTAAGGGCCACGGACGCAGTATTAAACCTGGTGCTGGATGCTATCAGGCCCCTCAAAAAAGTCGAAGGTCCGTTTTCTTTTGGTTTTACAGACCATGTTCCTGAGGAGGCTAAAGAATGGATATCAGATTCCGACGGCTTGTTTTCCCGTGGTCCACTGGAGCTCGACTGGATACTGGGCTTTCCCTGGGTACTGCCGCGTGAGACCCGGCCGGGAGAAGCAACAAGATATCATTTCACCTCGGTGGATACCGGTTTTGATTGCAAAGGTATGCTCGCCAAAGATGCCCAAGGCCAGGCGTCAGGATTTTTGGTTTTTACCTTCAGAAACGGACATCTCCGCATACCTTACTGGTATCAGGCAAAAGAGCATGCCATAAAATACTCAATTTTATATCTGATAGCCCATCTGAAAGTCAGGACTCTTACTCTGTATAGCACACCACTAATAGACCAGCTGAAGTCAGTAGGTATTTTTATGGCACCTTACCGCAGGATTACAAGAAGGTATCTTATAGCAAAAAAATTGCTGGAACATACTGGGAAGCCGGATTCAAGACTTATTCAGGACGGAGACGGAGATTGTGCGTTTACGTAAACATTCCGAAACAACAAAAACACAAAGAAATGAAACCCGCCACATTGGTACAGATACGCAAGGAATTAGAAACTGTATCTTACAACAGACTGTTGGACATTACTATGAAGATGGTCAGACATAAGACGGAAAACAAGGAGTTTATTTCATTCGTACTATTTGACGAAGAAAATGTTGCTGATTTTGCGTCAGACATTCGGCATGAAATTTCAGAAATGATGCAGGAGGTCCAATACAAGCCCAGTTATATCATAAAAAGGACACTTAGAAAGGTACTGAGGTATATTTCCCGCTATTGCGGTTATGTATCAGACAAGGAATTTGAGGCTGAAATGCTAGTATATTTTTGTCGTCTGATGAAAGAAAAACGACTGCACCGCACACCGATAAAAAGCATTAACATTATTTATTACAAACAACTCGAAAAAATCGAAAAGTTGTTGCCAAAACTAACTGGGGAGGTTAAAACAGATATCGAAAATGAGCTGGCAGAGCTGACCAGCTAACACAAAAAGGGTCACTCATTTGGAAAGACCCTTTTTGTACAGGTATATTATGGGTGGATTTATTCGCTCTGTGAGCCGAACTTTGTCTGACGGTACGCAGCCGACAGAATCTCATTTCTTCTTTCTACAGAAGGCTTTACAAAGTGTTTTCTGCTTCTTAGTTCTTTAATAAGTCCTACAGATTGAAACTTCCTCTTGTAACGCTTAAGGGCTCTGTCAATTGATTCGTCGTCTTTGATATTGATTATCAGCATAAAACGGTTTAATTTGTGAAAATTTTTAAAGGACCGCAAAGGTAAATATTTTTTATGATTTAAGTCAAGACCTGCATGAAAAAAAAATTCTGATTGCCGGTAAAAGGGGGCACAGAAGGCAAAACTCACCCGCTTCAGGCCAGAACATCTGTATGTATCCTGACAGAAATTATCGACACAATTTCATAACTTTACACTTTTAAACCAGTATAGATGCAGTACGGATACGTAAAGTCTGAGTCCACAGGAAAGGTTACCACCATCGAGTTCTATCACCCTGCCCAAAACTCCCTGCCGGGAGATCTGCTGGCTGAACTTACGTCAGCCATTTATAAAGCAGGCCATGATCCTGAGACTCTGCTGATTGTACTGAGAAGTGCCGGAGACCGTACGTTTTGTGCAGGAGCAAGTTTTACCGAGCTGTCGGCCATCGACAACCAAGAATCAGGGCTCAGATTTTTTTCCGGGTTTGCCAATGTGATAAATGCCATACGCAAATGTGGCAAGATAGTGATAGGCAGGGTGCACGGAAAGGCAGTAGGAGGTGGTGTAGGCCTGGCAGCGGCTTGTGACTATTGTATGGCTTCTAAATTCGCCACCATAAGACTTTCCGAACTGGCCGTAGGTATCGGACCATTTGTCATCGGGCCAGCCGTCGAAAGGAAGATAGGATTGTCAGCCTTCAGTCAGATGGCACTCAACGCCGTAGAATGGCAAACAGCCGAATGGGGCAAACAAAAAGGATTGTTTACAGAGGCCTTTGAAACCGTCGAACAACTGGATGCCTACCTCCAGCATTTTACCGCCGAGCTGGTATCCAAAAATCCCGAGGCCCTGTCGGCTCTGAAAGAAATATTCTGGGCCGGCACCGGACACTGGGACGAGTTGCTTGCTGAGCGTGCTGCCATCAGCGGCAGACTGATTCTGTCTGATTTTGCCAGAGAGGCAATCAATTCATTTTTAAAAGCCTGAACTCCCCTCCTCTAACCGAACCAAAATCCAACTAAGCAGTTAAGTGCTGTTCGACTTACCATACTTTTTTTTGTGAAGGACAAGTATGACCATATCATTTTAGGCTCCGGTGCCTCAGGTCTCATGCTGGTATACCGCATGTGCAGCGACCCTCATTTTTCCGACCGCAGCATACTTATCATAGACAAGGATGACAAAAACACCCATGACCGCACATGGTGCTTCTGGCAGGAAGGTAATGGCGAATGGGACGATATCCTCACCCACAGCTGGGATACCATACAGTTTGTCGGCGACAGATTTGTATCAGACATACCTATGGGAGACCATAGGTACAAGATGATCAGAAGTGCAGACTTTTATAGTTTTGTCAAATCGCGGCTTTCTGGCCTGGTTACCTTCCTCAAGGCAGACATAAGGAGCTGGTCCGACACAGGTACCGGGGCAAGGGTAGAAACCTCAGCAGGAACATTCCATGCATCGACAATTTTCAGCAGCATTATGTCCCCCGCGATGACCCCAAAAGACGGCTCTTTTGCCTACCTCCACCAACATTTTACGGGTTGGTTCGTTCGCACGAAGGTACCTGAATTTGATCCGGCCCTAGCCACTTTTATGGATTTTAGCATAAGCCAGAAAAACAACACACGGTTTATGTACGTTCTTCCGCTATCTGACCATGAAGCTCTCGTGGAATACACACTTTTTTCAGAAAATCTCCTGCCTTATGGCGAATACGAGGAGGGCATACGGGACTATCTGAAGGTCAGAGGCATTACAGAATATGACATCATCGAATCAGAGCAAGGAGACATACCCATGACGTGTTATACGTTCTGGAAACACAACTCACCACACATTATGTACATAGGGTCAGCAGGCGGATGGACCAAAGCGGCGACAGGATACACATTTATAAACATAGCCCGGTACACTGATGAGCTGGTAAAATTTCTCAGGACACACCACGATCTCTCTGCTTTCAGGTTTCATGGCAGACACTGGTATTTTGACCTGATTTTTCTCGATGTGCTGCATCGCAACAATGCCCTGGGCAAGCAGATTTTTACATCCATTTTTAAAAATAATAGTATCGGCACCGTCCTCCGCTTTCTGGACGAGAAATCAACGTGGGCCGAAGACCTGGCTGTGCTCATGAATACTTCGCCAAAAGGAAGTTTTATTACATCTGCCGTAAAAAATTTGCCCCTGATGATCAAAAGTTACTTGGGAAAGTAGATTTTCCGGCTTTCGCCAAAGGTATATTGCAAATCAGAGTTTAATTTTCTTAATCCTGTCTAGGTCCCGTTTGCTGTCTCTTTCCTTGATCGTTTCACGTTTGTCATATGCCTTCTTGCCTTGTGCCAGGGCTATTTCCAGCTTGGCAAAGCCTCTGTCCGTAAAATACAGACGGTAAGGTACAATCGTAAATCCTTTTTCTGTGACTCTCCTTTCCAACTTCCTGAGCTCTGACTTGTGTAGCAGCAGCCTCCTGTCCCTGCGGGCATCATGGTTGTAGATGGTCCCGTGCTCATATTCTGAGATAAACATATTTTTAACTATCAGGGAGCCGTGGTCAAAAATGCAGTATGCGTCATTAAGGTTAGCCAGCCCCTGACGCAAAGCCTTTACTTCGGTACCGGAAAGCTGCAGCCCTGCCTCATACATCTGGATGAAAGCATATTCAAACTTTGCCTTGCGGTTGACAATTTCTTTTGGTACCTGTTTTGTTCCCATTTTGCGGCTAAAAAGAGTGCAAAGATACGGCTATCGCCCGAATTGTTTTAAAAAATGCTAATTTTGGAGTTTAAAACGGTCAAAATGCTTCTGAAAATATCTTTCCGTTCCATGTTTGTGTTGTCGGTATTGATGGCCGCAATAATACACTCATGCGTTCCGGAATCAAGCAAGGAAATCACTGAGGTCAACATATCTGCCACGGACCCTGAGATCAGAAACATATCCGATCTGCAGGACAAACAGGACGTGAAAGGATTGTACAAATATTTTAGGCATAAAAATCCATCATACAGATATAGGGCAGTCATAGCATTTGCATCTATCAGGAAAGCAGAGGCCGGGGACAGCCTTGTCAGCATGTTGTCTGACCCTGCTATAAAGGTGCGTGCCGCTGCGGCTTATGCTCTCGGCCAGACAGGCGAGGCCAAATATACAGACAGGCTCATTGCAGCCTTTAGGGGCAAGGACACCCTCGATATCAACAACGAATTTAATGCCTCAGTGCTCGAAGCGGTAGGCAAGACGGGAAGTCTGCCTGATCTCAGGCTTATTTCTACTGTCAGGACTTACCGCAACAGCGACACACTGCTTCTCTTAGGACAGGTCAGGGCAATTTACCGCATGGCATTACGAAACATAACTTGTGACGAAGGCACATCCAGGATGGTGGAGCTTCTATATGCCGATATGGTGCCTTATGAGGTTAAACTCCTGGCCGCAAATTACCTGGCCCGTGCTAAAGATCTAAATCTGAGCCTTTCAAAAGTGCGTCTTACAGACATTTTTTCCAGGGAAAGGAAGCCTGAAATACGCATGGCATTGGCTACAGCCTTTGGAAAATCAAAAGATCCTGACTTTATAGCTCCGCTTAAAACCGCCATGGTGGCAGAAAACGACTATAGGGTAAAGTGCAATATCCTTAGGGCTTTGGGGGCCTTTCCTTATGCTGAAATCAGAGACATAGCTTTGGCGCACCTTAAAGACGAAAATCTACATGTGTCTGCTACAGCTGCAGGCATTTTCCAGACCAATGGTATCGTGGAGGATGTCCCTGAGTATATGAAATACGATACCGTAGGGATACCCTGGCAGGTGAGGTCCAAAATGAACGGTGCCGTACTAACCCACACTGCCCTGTATTTTACCAAGCTTAAGTCTGCTTTTACCGAGAGGATCATTAAAAACATGAAAGATGCCCCCGGCGTTTATGCCAAGGCAGCTTATCTTGATGCCATCGGTAAGGATCCTTTTAATTATCCCGTCTTGGTACAGGCTTACTCCAGAGAAACAGATCAGCTGCTTAAGATTTCATGTATCGAGGGACTCGGGAGCATCCTTAAAAATGAAAATTTTTTCCGGGCTTTTGGCAATGGGTTTGGCCAGGTAAAATCCGAAATTCTGGGTGTACTTATCACAGCTGTCAATAGCGGGGATGCAGGACAGATAGCCACTGCGGCTGCCATCCTGCGTGAGCCGGCCCTCCAATGGAAAGAATGGCTCAAGGACCTTGCCTTTATGAAAGACGCAGCCTCCCGGCTCAAACTCCCCAGAGATGTGGAAGCATACAATGAACTGCAACATACCATCTCTTATCTCGAAGGCAGGGAAAACTTTAAAGCAGAATCCATACCTCACAATCATCCGATTGACTGGTCCGTCATCGAAGCCACAGGCGACTCCAGTATTGCAGCCATAAAAACCGAAAAGGGTGTCATCAGGGTTCGCCTCTTTAGGGACCAGGCTCCCGGAACAGTGGCCAATTTTGTGGACCTCATCAATAAAAAGTTTTACAACGACAAGGTTTTTCACAGGGTGGTGCCCAATTTTGTAGTTCAGACAGGATGTCCGCGAGGCGACGGCTATGGTTCCCTGGACTATACCATCAGGTCCGAATTACCAGCCACATACTATGACAACGAAGGATATATAGGCATGGCGTCTGCCGGCAATCATACCGAAAGTACACAATGGTTTATAACGCATTCTCCGACTCCTCACCTTGACGGAAATTACACCATTTTTGGCAAAGTGTTGGAAGGCATGGATGTAGTCCATAAAATACAGATAGGTGACAAGATCACCGAAATCATCTTC
>JAKQGD010000612.1 GCA_029573365.1 Bacteroidota bacterium
CCTGCCCGTCTGATAAAATTTATCCCGACCATCCTTGCCGACAGGATGTATGACTATGTGGCCCGTCAACGCAGAAGATGGTTTGGGAGCTATGACTCCTGCCCTGTGCCACCGGCAGAAATATTGCATAAATTCCTTTAGCTGCAGGATGACCGGCCCTTGGTTTTAATTGTTGGGTGTGTTCATATTCTGCCCTTCAGAGCCTTGCTTGAGGTCGCTGTTCTTGACTTTTGACTTTCTCTCCTTAAAGTCTACATTTCCAAACTTGTACCGGAAATTGACGCCTATGGACCTAAACGGTATGCTGAATGACGAACGCTGTGTAAAAGCATCGGTCACGATGTTGGTCTTGAAAAATTTATCGGCATTAAAGGGTTCAATCAGAGTGATGCCGATGCTGGAGTTTTTAAATTCCTTTCTCAAACCCATGCCATAAATGGTAAATGCCGGATTGTCGCCCTGTATGGTTCTTACCGGGGACCTGAAAAAGCCAAAGAAATCAGACTTCAGCGTACCGCTTATTTTTACCTCCCCGTTGAGGAAAAGGTTATACTCGTAGCTGCTCCTGGAGGCAGAGACACCGTTGATCTGCCCATTGGCATTGTAGGTTGCCAGGTTGCCCCCTGTTCGCAGGGTGAGGAGGCTGACAGTTTTGGTGATAAAAGTGTTTATGCCTATAGAGTTATTGGTGCCGATGTTCTGAAAAGTGTTGACAGAAAGTCCGTTGTCATCTATGGACAGAATCTGTTCTATGATGCCCTGAGTATTTTTATAAAACAGTGACGAAAAAGTAGTAAACCCTTTGTACGTAAAATTGTAGGCCAGTTCTACCTGGTGTACAATCTCAGGATTCAGGTCAGGATTGCCTTGGGTACGGTTTAAAAAGTCAGAATTGTTGGAAAAAGGATTTATGTAGAAAAGACTGGGCCTCTGCAGCCTTTGGCTATAGGAAAGCTTGAGGGTCCTAAAATTCTTAAATGTACGGCTTATCGCAATATTGGGCAGGAGGTTGTCATATGGTTTAGCATTAAAGTCCAGGTCAGATTGTTTGTCAAATTTTCCTGATATACTAGTGTTTTCATATCTGAGGCCTGTAATAAGCGAATATTTCGATGCTATCAGCCAGTTTAATGACCCGTATCCCGAGTACACATTCTGGTAATATTTAAATGTTTCGTTTATGGGTAGGTACCCTTCCGGGAATGTGAGTTGCTGAGTGGTATAATCGCTGATGATGTACCTGATAACAGCCTTGGCACCTGTTTCCAGTTTTACTGCTTTGGAAAAAGGGTGAACATAGTCGATTTGGGCTGTGGTTTCGTGATTTACTCCTTCGTTGTAAACGGTACTGGAGTCGCGGTTGAGAAACTCTAAATCATGGACTTCATTGATCATAAAATCCTGGTTGTTGTTTTGCCTCGAATACTGGACACCGAGTGAAAGTTCCTGGCCCTCCTTTTTTTCAAATTTTCGGGTATAATCCGTGTTCCAGTCATAACCGCCAAAAAAGTTATCGCCTGTGTTGGTCCTGATAAAAGAGTCAGACAGTCCGAGAGTGGGGTCGTTAAGCAATCCATTTGTTGTTCCATTGAGATCAAAGCCAAACCCTCTGAAAGTCAGCGATGTGTTGATGCTGTTGTAACCATTGAAGTCATAAAACGCACTCAGTGATCCGTTGCCACCCAACCGGCTGGTTTTCTGGCTTCCCTCCTGGCTGAATATTCTGGCTCCTGTCGTAGTCTGATCCTCTCTGTAAAAAGATGTTTTACCTGAGGCGGGGGTAGAATAAAATATAGCAGCCCCTGAGCTAAGGCCAAGTCGCCCTTTGCCGGCATTCAGGTTAGTGAAGAGGCTGTTCTGCCTGTTTCCTGCCGATGCATTGATGCTGCCGGCGATACCTTCCACGTTTTGTTTTTTAGTGATGATATTGATGATACCGGCACTGCCCTCAGCGTCGTACTTGGCGGAGGGTGAGGTGATGACTTCCACTTTTTTGATCTGATCTGCAGGAAACATTTTTAGGGCGTCAGCAACATTGGATGAAAACATGCCCGATGGTTTGCCATTTATTAAAATTCTGACATTCTGTGAGCCGCGGAGAGATACATTGCCGTTGAGGTCTACCGACAACATAGGCACTTTGCGTAAGACATCTGATGCATCACCACCGGCGATGGAAGCGTCATTTTCAGCATTGAAGACGAGTTTGTCAGCCTTGTTTTCTATCAGTACCCTTTCCTCTTTGATCTCCACGGCATCGAGTACATAGTTGGCAGGCACAAGGTATACTTTACCCATATTGAGGTCAGGGGCCTTTAGTGTCGTCTCTGCAAGCACCTTTTTTTCATTGTATCCCAAAAACGAAAATATAAGGTCATAGTTGCCATTGACGACGTTTTCGAGCTTAAAAAAGCCGTTTTCGTCGGTCAGAACACCATCGAGGAGTACGACACTTCCCTTTTTTTTCATACTTACAGTGGCAAAACCTACCGCTTGACCGGATATGGAATCGATGACCTGGCCTTCGATCTTACCTTTGATGGAAGGACCCTTTTGTCCGCCTCCCATGGGAAACTGGGCGGAGAGCACGAGGCATGCAACTACAAACATAATAGTCAGAATACTTTTCATATCAAAGATGTTAAATATTAAGGCGGGTAAGCCTTGCCTGCAAATCAGTGGCAGACATCCTACCTGTACAAATTATGACATTAAAATGACAAAAGTGGCTATAATGTTCTTAGCCGCAGATTTTAATAGATAAACGCTGCTGTTAGCCGGCTGAGTGACAAGAAAATTACGACCTATAACATT
>JAKQGD010000161.1 GCA_029573365.1 Bacteroidota bacterium
GTCAATACGCTGCTGACTATATCTCACAAACTTGACGAAAGCATGAAAACCAGAATCCGCCAGTATGAAGTGGATACCAAATTCAGAGCTGAAATCAGGGAGCTTATCGATGCACAACACCAGAAGACCGGCAAACAGATAAATGTACTGACCGAAAACCTGGTGGACACCTATGACAACATTACAAGGCAGAAACTTAGTGACCTACAGCAGGGTCTCTCGTTTATGAGTGTGGTAAAAAGGTCATTCAGTTCTATTTTTGGCAAGGAGAGCGGTCTCAAAGAGTGGCTCACGACACAGGCTAAGGACTTTGAACTCAGGCTGAATACTTCTCTCAAAGACAAGCTACAAAATGGAATCCTCGATGTATCGGAAAACATACAGATTATGGGCAAACTGGTGGACAACAAGCTGAGATATTCTGAGACAATACTTAAAAACAACGATGAAATCTTTGCTGACATAGCCGAAAGAAGGATAAGTGTGCTCAAGGACCTTCAGGAGAGTTTCAGCCAGTTTATGAATACGGCAGAGAATTTTTATGATGAAAGCATGGTATCGGAATCATCCAAAATGACGCCAAATCTGGCAGCCGGGGGCGGCATTGCCATCGTGGGTGTAATACTTGCGGCTGTGGCCAATGGAGCTGTATTTGACATCACGGGTGGTGTGCTTACAGCCGTAGGTGTGCTTTTTGCAGGCGTGACGCTGGGGCTCAACAGGACAAAAGTAATCGCCAAATTTGAAGAGGAAATAATAAAAGGGCGGGAAAAACTCAGGGAAGAAGTGTACGAAAAACTGTCGGACTACACAACGAGAATACGAACGAAAATAGAATCCAATTTCTTTGAGTTTGACCAGCTGCTGGAAAGAGAAGGGCTTACCATCATGCGTGTCAATAAAGTGCAAGAAGAAATCAAAGAGGAACTAGGCAGGATGATCAGGTAATAATTGTTTATTTTACAACCAAATCCAGGTTGCGAAGGTTTTTTATAGATTTATAAACAGAATCAGAATTTAAACAACATGGTACGATACACAAAATTTATAGTTTATCTGCTTATGGTGCTTACCGCTGCTTCGTGCAGCAGAAAATACACCTACCCCATCGAGCTGCCAAAACAAAATCTGGCCCTTGACATCATCACGCTTTCTTCTGATGACATGGAAGGCCGGGAGGTAGGTACCATAGGCGAGCAGAAAGCCGGAGAATATATCGTCGGCAGATTTAGTGAGATAGGCCTAAAGCCCGCAGGTGACGGTTACTCTTATTATCAGACCTTTACACGAAAACTGTCGGGAAACCCTCACGGTAATGAGCCTGCAGAAAATGGAACGCCCGTGACCGGAAAAAATATCATCGGCTACCTGGACAACAAAGCACCTTACACCGTAGTGATAGGAGGGCATTATGACCATCTGGGCTATGGCAAAGAAGGCTCGCTGCACACAGGTGAGCCGGCCATACACAATGGTGCCGATGACAATTCGAGTGGTGTGGCCGGGGTTCTGTATCTGGCTGAAAGTATTAAAAAGTCAAAATTTAAAAACTATAATTACCTGTTTATCTGCTTTTCGGGCGAAGAAAAGGGACTCTGGGGTTCCAATTATTTTATAAACAGCACTGCTACCGACAAGAGCAAAATTAACTACA
>JAKQGD010000628.1 GCA_029573365.1 Bacteroidota bacterium
ACCCTCGAGGTCTTCGAGTCTTGATGGGGCATATTCACTAACCGCATCCCATGACTGACACAGGGCCCCCTTGCAGGTGGCCTTGCCGTTTTCTATGGACTTGAGGATCATATCTGCATACTTTCTTCCTTCGGAAATGGATACCTTTTGAGCTGTGACCATGTCGTACAGTATCTTTGTAAATGGATTGACCACAAAATAATCGGCATTTTTACCCTTGACATCAAAATTGGATTTGAGGAGGCTGTAGATATTTTCCTCGGTTGTATATTCGGAAAAGTAATAATAATAGTCAAAACCCATCAGTCCATTGACATATGCTTCGTCACCAAAACACTCCTTTCTTTTGTTGTAAATCATCATGATGGTGTCGACATAGGTTTTTTTGAGTGCTTTGTCTTGGGTCTGCTCGAACATATATTTATAGATAGCAGCACCATCATCGAAGTGACTTTTAACTCTACCGTTTGATCCCGGTGCCAGATTGTAAGCAACTTTCCAGATGGACAAAGCTTCGGGGTAGTTTTTGACCTTGAGGAAATCCTTGTAAATTACAAATGCTGTTTCTGCTTTTTCGCGGTTTTCACCGGACAGGTTGCCAAACTCTGCACATGGCGACTTAGGTGCTTCCTTGACGGGTGGTTGGGTAACCTCAGGCTGATCTGTAGGCGTGACAGTCTCCGTCGTTTTTTTGGAGCAGCCAAAAATCAGCAGTGTCAGTATAGTCAGCAGAGCAAATCCGGTATAAGGTCTCATATTGGTATAATTTTAAAAAACTTTTATTGGTGCAAATTTATCACTATTAACCTAAAAAACGACTTTTCCTATCTTGTATTGTGACACCAGGAATACACCGTGATCACAAACAAAAAAGTGCCGTCCCGGAAAATCCGAAACGACACTTCACTTTATTTTAGAAACAGGAATTCTTTTACTTAAACCTCAGTTTTACGGTCTCCCCTATCCAGCAGCCCACGTTGGCGGACTGGCCTTCTGATATGCCCCTCATAAATCCTTCGTTTTTATCGGGCAATGAACCATAGTAGTGAGAAAGTTTGTCGTTGACCTCTGATGTAAGGCTTGGATCTATAGACTTGGCATAGTTGTATTTGTCTATGGCTGCAAGAATGGCAAGCCTTTGGTCCCAGTGGTCACCGCATGACCTCGCTGTTTTAGCGTACATGTCGCCAATCAGAATATAGGGTCTTCCCCACCCTGACTTAAGTTTGGCAGCATCGTAGGCTGTACTTCTTGCTTTGCTGTAAAGATTCATTTTTCTGAACTCTATAGAAGCTATGGCAAAAAGCATGGTGGCTTTCTTCTCATTGTCTGACTCTTCGGATATGGCTGTACGATATTTTGAAATCGCCTCATTAAACCTACCTGCGTCGTAAGCAGCTTTAGCGGCAGCAGCAGGATTGTTGGCTTCAAACTCAGCCTGTATCCTTGCATTTTCCTGAGTGGCATACTTTTTCCAGGATTCTGACAATTTGATCACATCAGGATCCGTATCGAGACATCCCTGACTTTTGAGAGAGGCAAGTACTCTTTTTAGAACCTGTGGATCGTCTTGGTTTTCTTCGTATTCGGGAATCAGTTTTTCTTTAAAATACTGACAGTCAAAAACATCTTTTTCTATCTGTGCTATAGTACCTTCCATGCTGGCCTGAGCCTGCTGGTAACCTTCAGACAGTTTTTCGTTGTTGGCTATGTTAAATTCAGCTATCTGGTTTAGTCTTTTATAGACGTCAATAACTTTATTTTTTGGCATGGTTCCCTGCTTAAATTCATAAACCATGATGTTTGCATAAGGGTCCATGATGATATACTCAGCTTTGTCGCCAGAATATTTGATGCATTCGTCCAAGGCTTTAATGTTGTCAGCGTATGGAGCATTGATGGTGTAGTACATGTCATAAGCTTTCCTGCCATACAGGTAACCTATTTTCTGGTTGTAGGCTTCATCGCTTCCTTCCTTTACAGCAATGGCCTTATTTTTATAACATTGGATGGCTTCATCATAGAGCCTCTCAATGGCGGCGTGGTACTCAGCCTTTGTTTTTTCGTCTGTGACGGTACCCAGCATATGCTTATAAAGAGCCACTCCGTCGGTGTAGTGGTAATCTCTTTTTCCGTCGGCAGCCGGGGCCAGTTTATATGCTATCTTCCAGTTTTCAAAAGCAGTGGCATAATCATTGCCTTTGATTGCCTGCCTGTAGATGGAGTGTGCATTTTCAGCGTCAGTCTGGGTAGGTTTGCCCACCCAGTTTTCGCATTGGGCATCTGCCGTTCCGGCAAGGAAAATACCGGCAGCAAACGTTAAAATAAAATAAAGGCGGTTTTTCATTTTCAGGAATTTGTTATGGTTAATTGTTAATTGTTATTAATTGTATTTACGCTTTAAAAACCATTCATCATCGTTGAAAGTTACACCGAAAGAAATTTTAACAAATTTTTCAGAGATGGGTGAATTGGTACCGCGAACGCCAAAATTAAGCCCAAGGTTGGCGTGCGAAACCTTTCTCTGGAAAACCACAGGCATACCCATGCCAAAGGTAATACCGTAGGTGTTGATTTCCGCGGCATTTACGATTCTTGGATCCCTCGAATAATACACACCATACCGGTAGTATACTCTCTTAAAAAAGGAACTAAATGATTTATAATCAGGCCTGAAATAGCCTCCCAGGCTGACCTTATAAGCATTCTGAAGGCTTCCGGTTTTTTCGCCCGATGCCTCATTGTAATACTTTGACCAGAAAGAACCGGTATAATTGACACCAAGGGCGTGCTTTTCGCCGTTGTAATAAGTCATTCCGATACCAAACTCTCCGGGAAGTCTGCCCTTTCCCTTGATAGAATCTCTGTAATCTATGGTATCTATGACCGATACATTGCCGGGAAGATACTGGATCAGGGCATTGTACTTTGTGTAGGTTGTATTGAAAGAGGTTGATGAATTAGCATACATGCCCAAAGTAATCTTTTTTACAGGTGTGGTCTTGTTTTTATCAATGGCTTTACTGTTGAGGGTTTTGCCATAAAGTACACCTACATTGTATAACCAACCGCGAATATCATAGTTGGTGCTGAAATTGTCATCGTAGGCAAACTGACTGGGGAGGAAGATAATTCTGTTTTCGTATGTAAGCTTGCCAAAAAGGTAGCCTGCATTGACCCCAATAGAAAAATCCTTGTACTTAAACGAATTGCCCCATAAAAACTTATAAGTGCCACCGGACCCGACGTATTTGCGAGTAAACCTACCGACTGTAGCCAGAGAATCCAGGGAAGCAATATTGTAATTGACATTGGAATGTGGCATAAGGGCAAACGACATGGCAAATCTGTGGTTCTTTTTTACACCTTCATATATCTCATTTATGGGGTTGCGTAGAGGAAACGCCAGAGCCATGTATTCCAGGTTGCCGCTCCAGATGTTGTTTGTGTTCTTGCCGTCCTTTAGTGTAGTATTTCTGGCAAAAATACCCATGTCAAAAGCCGTGGATGACAGATAACTAAGAGTAGCAGGGTTGTGTATATTTATATGGTAGGCATCAGCGTAGGAAGCATTGATACCTGACATACCCTGAAGGTGGATAAAATTGCTTTCCGCCAGGTTTCCGATGCCATATCTGGAGTAAGGGCTATTTTCGTTTTGCTGTGCCGCCAATCCTCCCAGCAGCGTACTAAACAGCATGACGGCAAACAGAAATCGTTTAATCATTATACTTTAAAATTTCATTAAGCCCTTCCAGGACAATATTTGGGGAGACAAATATCTTTGTTTTTGTATAATTTTCAAATAAACGGGCGTCTCCTCCGGTTAAAATAACGTTAATTACCCCATATTTAGTGCCTGTTTCTTCAATAAAGGCCTCTATCTCGCGTAAAGCTCCTCTGACAGCACCGTTTTGCATAGCCCTGACTGTGGAAGTTCCAAAATCTTCAAGGGGTAGTCCAACCTCAACCAATGGCAGGCGGGCTGTAAACCTGTGCATTGCTTTCAACCGCATTTTGATGCCGGGACTTATGTTTCCACCCTTAAACAGGCCTCCTTCTGTCAGCAGATTCATAGTGATGCAGGTACCCATATCGATGACCAATGTACTTTTGCCTCCAAACCTGGCATAAGCACCTACCGCGGCAGCGAGTCTGTCTTTGCCGAGTTCTGCAGGATTTTCGTACATATTGGTGACCGGCACCCGGGTGTT
>JAKQGD010000633.1 GCA_029573365.1 Bacteroidota bacterium
AACGGCATCAGATTTTGCAAGGCTGGGACCTTTTTTTGATGTCATCATAACCGATGCACCTTGCAGCGGCGAAGGTATGTTCCGAAAGGATGATGATGCCATTTCACATTGGTCAATACAAAATGTAGAGTCGTGTGCCGTCAGACAAAAATCGATCATCAGCGATGTCATGCCCGGACTAAAGGAGGGTGGCTTCCTGATTTACTCCACCTGTACATACAATGACGAAGAAAACATAAACAATACCGATCACTTTGCACGTACATTTGATCTCCACCCTATAAAGATAGACACAGACGATTCATGGCATGTATCCGAGGTGACGGGGAAAAATACTACAGGTTATCAGTTCTACCCGCACCGAGTCAAAGGTGAAGGTTTTTTTATTTCTGTACTTCAAAAGTCAGCATCAACTTATAAGCCTGCTTCGGGTAAATCTCACAGGGTGCAGGCAAAAACTCCGCTGGCCTCCAAACCTTTTCAGACAATAAAAAGATGGATCCAACCAGAAGGGCTCATAGCATATGAAGCCAATGACGGAAACGTACATATTACAACAGAAGACCTTTTTGATGCATTGGGCCACCTCGAAAAAGCAAAATTATATATGCTGTATGCGGGAGTGACTGCCGGAAAACTTACCAGGGAGGTATTTGTTCCCGACCACAGCCTGGCTTTGAGCAATATCCTTTCTGATGAAACAGAAAGACTTCATTTGAGTTATGAAGATGCCTTGTTGTTTCTCAAAAAAAACCTTACCTCGTCTAACACCCCATATAAGGGATGGATGGCCGCTGCATATGAGGGGAATGTGCTGGGATTCTTAAAGAACCTTGGCGACAGGCTAAACAACTACCTGCCCAATGAATACCGGATTATGATGGAACTTCCACCGTCGGTTACTGAAATTTAATTTTACGCATTCTAAGGCTGACAGGGGTCACTTCAAGGTATTCGTCCTCTTTGATGTATTCCATGGATTCTTCCAGAGACATTGTAATCTTAGGAGCTATCTTCATGTTTTCGTCCGAGCCAGAAGCCCTCATGTTGGTGAGTTTTTTGCCTTTAATCACATTGACCTCCAGGTCGTTGTCACGTGAATGCTCTCCGATAACCTGACCGACATACACCTGATCTCCCGGATCAATAAAAAATACTCCTCTGTCCTGCAGTCGGTCTATGGCATACGGCAGTGACTGACCTTGTTCCATAGACACTAGTGAACCTTTCCACCGTGTAGGAAGGTCCCCTTTAAAAGTATCAAATTTTAGGAATCTGTGTGTCATTACGGCCTCTCCGGCAGTAGCAGTAAGCACCTGATTTCTCAGCCCGATGATGCCCCTTGCGGGAATTTCAAATTCGAGATGCTGGATGTCGCCCTTGGGCTCCATGACCTTGAGTAAACCCTTACGCATGGTGACAAGTTCTATCACTTTGCCTGATGATGTCTCCGGTACGTCAATAACCAGAATCTCGATGGGCTCACATTTTACACCGTCTATTTCCTTGATAATTACCTGGGGCTTTCCTACCTGCAATTCGTACCCCTCTCTCCTCATCGTTTCTATCAGTACACTCAGATGCAGTACACCCCTGCCAAAGACAGTAAACTTGTCTTCTGTAGGTCCGTCTTCTACACGTAGTGCCAGGTTTTTTTCCAGTTCTTTATATAGCCTGTCTCTGAGATGCCTTGAGGTTACAAATTTACCTTCCTTGCCAAAAAATGGCGATGTATTGATAGTAAACAACATACTCATGGTAGGCTCATCGACTTCGATCCTTGGCAGTGGTTCCGGTTCATTGGCATCAGCGATGCTGTCTCCTATTTCGAAATCATCGAGGCCCACTATGGCACACAGGTCACCGCTCCTCACCGTCGGCACCTTGACCTTGGTAAGTCCTTCAAAAATATAAAGCTCCTTGACGCGTACCTTTTTAAACTGTGCGTCTCTTTTACAAAGTACATAATCCTTGTTTTCAACCAGGTCACCCCTGAAGACCCTGCCTATGGCAATCCTTCCCTGAAACGTATTGTAATCCAGAGAGGTGATGCCCATTTGCACGGTGCCTTCCTTGTATGGAGCATCAGGTATCACATCCACAACTGCCTGTAAAAGGGGTTGGATGTCCTTGGTCCTGATATTGTGGTCAAAACTCATCCAACCGTCCCTGCCTGATCCAAACAAAGTAACAAAATCAAGCTGGTCTTCTGTAGCTCCAAGATTGTACATAAGGTCAAAAACATCACTCTCTACTTCCTCGGGGCGGCAGTTTTCCTTGTCCACTTTGTTGATGACAAGAATAATTTTAAGCCCCATTTCTATGGCCTTTTGCAACACAAATCTGGTCTGTGGCATGGGCCCTTCAAAAGCATCTACAAGCAAAAGGGCTCCGTCAGCCAGATTGAGAACACGCTCGACTTCACCCCCGAAATCTGAGTGGCCCGGAGTATCTATGATGTTGATTTTATAACCGTTGTACGGAACCGAGACATTCTTTGCAAGAATTGTTATCCCCCTCTCCCT
>JAKQGD010000634.1 GCA_029573365.1 Bacteroidota bacterium
ATCCTGTATATTATACTGACTTTTACAGCCCGCACACAACATCACAAAGGTATTGGAAAATAATTAAGATAATCCTAGGGTAAACCCCCAATCTGGAATTGGTGCAACCACCCATTTTTATCAGGACATACTATTTTAATCCACGGGCTTTTAGTAGGGCGATGACTCTATCCGCACTTTGATATCCATTGGCTGCCATATACAGCTTCCCGTTTATTTTTGCGATAAGCACAGGAAATGAAGTAATACCCATGGAGGCAGCCAGATCAAACTCTGAGAAAGCGTCCATCTGCATCTGTTTGTTGTCAAACTTTTTATGGAAAGCAGCAGGGTCGATACCCATACGTTCAGCTATGTTTATATAGGTATCTTTATCGTTAGGCAGGTTGTTGTGTATATAGAAGGACTCCTGCACCGCTTTAAAATATTCGTATTTTAATTCCGGCTTCATACGGCCGGCAATGATTACGGCACGGCAGGCAGGCTCTGTATCGTATGTTATCTCCGTTTTTGAAAATATGGCATAATTAAACCTGCGGCCAGTGGCTCTTTGCACTTCCAGCCAGTGGTGCTTCAGATAGTCTCTGATTTCGATCATTTTTTCAGTACCGCCCGCCCTGAGCCCTCCCATCACCATCTCAAAAGGTACATTGGGGAAAGAATCCCTCACTTTGTCAAGCTCAGGAGCGAACCCATAACACCAGGCACACATAGGGTCACCGATATAAATAAGGGTATCACGCTGTGCTCTGACTACACTTACTGAAACAATGACCAGAAAAACGACAGCCAGATGGTTCATCCGAGAATAGAATAGCGGCATTGAAAAATCAAAATTAGTCAATATTTCAAATACGAATCCAAAATGATTGAGTTTTGTAAAATATTGTACAAGCCCAAAAAACAGGTTTACTAACCCGACTGCTTCTCGTTTTTTATCAGGGATAAAGTAAATATTTTTGCCTTACCGTACCGAATGCCAGGAGTGCGGGCTGCCAGCTCTTTCTGATTTCTGTTTCGGTTAATCCGGCCAGGATTTGTTTTCTAAGTTTATCACTGCCTGCAAGCTTGTCGAAAAACAGATTGTCCAGAAAAAAAGGAAGGCCTGCCTCCTTCATCCTGTTATTAAAATCGATAATGTATGAAAGGTCCAGAGCTTTTCTTTCTCTCAGACTGCCAATAGTCACATCGCTGAGGTCAATACCATAACACTTCTTACCATTAAGCGGGGGGTCTTTGGCACCATCGTTAGGTTTAGGAATAAATGAAAACTCAGCCTTGAGCCCCGGATGGCCTATATACTGAAAAGGTTTAGGTGTGCCACGGCCGAGGCTTAGAGTTGTTCCTTCAAAGAAGCATGTCACGGGATACAAAAGGATGGAACGCGTATCAGGGAGATTGGGACTGGGACGAACAGGCAGTTCATAAAAGGACCCGTGGTTGTAGTTTTTGCATTCGATGACTTGAAGATTACATTTGATGCCCCCTTTGAGCCAGCCTTCACCATTGATCATACGGGCATATTCGCCGATGGTCATACCGTACACGACGGGTACAGGATGCATGCCGACAAATGACCTCCAGGTGGTGTCCAGCACCGGACCATCCACATAGTGGCCATTGGGATTTGGTCTATCCAGCACCATGAGAGGAATGTTGTTTTCGGCACAGGCTTCCATGACGTAATGCAAAGTAGAAATATACGTGTAAAACCTGACACCCACATCTTGTATATCAAAGACCACTATATCGATATCGGAGAGGTCTGCCGGCGTTGGTTTTTTCTTTTTGCCATACAAAGACAAAACCGGCAAGCCGGTAGCGGCATCCTTGTCATCCCTGATAACCTCTCCCGCATCTGCCTTTCCTCTGATGCCATGCTCCGGAGTAAAAACCAGCCTGACATTGACTCCCATTTTGAGCAATGTATCCAGCAGGTGCCTGTTTCTGACCATACTGGTCTGATTGACTACCAGGGCCACTTTTTTACCTTCAAGATGTGGTACGTAAATGGCCAGTCTTTCGGCTGCTGGTATCACTTCTGTGGTCTGAGCTGTAGAAGGTGCTTTTTCCGACATGGTCACCGCCTGAGACCCATCCCTGCATGTAAAAACGGATGTCAGTATAATAGATAAAATTAACTTAATCATGCTTCATTAATAACGAACAACAAAATTAAAAAATTTATAATATGAAATCAGTACATCTCAAACTGATTGTAGTTTAACGCTGAAAAACACCTCAGTATTATAATTTGGAATGGCAGATTCGCCGTGAATGGCCAAATATTCTTTTCTTTGCGGTTAATTGGCGATACCTGGTTCATTAATCATCATCGGGTTAAACAAAAAGGCTAATTTTTCATTAAGGTATAAATCAGAATATTAAATACATGTCAGATCATCCGGTAGTGACACCTTACGGCGACCAGGAAACGGGAAAGAAAGGCCAGGTTACAAAGATGTTTGACAGGATAGCCCCATACTATGACCTGCTCAACAGAGTTTTATCTGTCGGCATCGATACTTTATGGCGAAAAAAGGCAATTAGTTTGCTTGCTGTTCAAAAACCTGGCGTCATTCTGGATATCGCCACAGGCACTGCCGACCTTGCCATAGAAGCTGCCCGTACGCTTAGGCCTCAAAAAATAACCGGGTTGGACATATCCCCAAATATGTTGCGTATAGGAGAAGAAAAAATCCGCAAAAAAGGTCTGGGCGATATCATCAGCCTGGAAGTCGGTGACAGCGAAAACCTGAGGTTCGAAACGGGTTCGTTTGATGCAGTGACTGCGGCATTTGGAGTCAGAAACTTCGAAAATCTTCTTAAAGGACTTACAGAAATGAACCGTGTCCTCAAGCCGGGAGGGTCGGTTGTAGTCCTGGAATTTTCAAAACCCCGCGTATTTCCAGTAAAACAATTGTTTAACATATACTTTAAAAACATTTTGCCCGTTATAGGCAGGTTGAAATCAAAGGATAAAAATGCATACACTTATCTGTATGAATCGGTGCAGGCATTTCCTGATTATGAAAATTTTTCTGACATATTGGTCAAAGCCGGTTTTAAAAATCCGGAGTATAAAGTTTTAAGTTTCGGCATATGCTGCATTTATTTGGCAAAAAAATAACCATCGCCATGGTCCTTATTATGGGGTCTGTGGCGGCTTTCTGTCAGATTGGCGGAAGAGACAATTATAACTTCAGGGATTTTAACAAAAAGTCCTACTATTTTGGCATCAATATAGGTTTTAACAAATCTGGCTACAAGCTGCACCAATCGTCTTTTTTTATCAACAACGACAGCATCAAGGTGACGGAAGGTGGCAGCGAAATCGGTGTCAATATGCATATGATTACCAATCTGAAACTGGGAGAATACTTTGATTTCCGTTTTTTGCCGGGTTTTTCTTTTGCCCAAAGAGGCCTCCTGTTTAGCAATGTCAGCGACAACAGGGTGCTGGAGCGAAAAATCGAATCCGTGTTTTTTGAGCTACCTTTTCATTTGAGATTTAAATCCGAACCTTATAAAGATAAGCGTATGTTTGTAGTTGCCGGACTGAAGTATAGCTACGACGTGCAAACCAATTCGAAATCAAGAAAATCTCTAATTAAGATTGCTCCGCATGACTTTCAATACGAAGTCGGTGTAGGTATGCAGATGTTTTATCCGTACTTTATTTTTTCGCCCGAAATCAAGTTTTCAAGAGGATTGGGCAACATCCTCATCTATGACAAAACACAAAATGAGGCTAGGGTCCTCGAAAATGTAGTATCCCAGATATTTACTATTTCCTTCAATTTTGAAGGTTGATTTTACGAGTCTTTACGCATTTTATCCAGCAAATTACTAAGTAGTTCGTATTCTTTTTCATCCATAAGCCTCATGCCTTCGTTCAGAGTATTCAATTCTTGGTAAACATCGATTGTGAATTGGAGGCCTTCTTCCGTAAGGCTTACTAAAACGTTTCGTTTATTTTCTAAACTCTTGCATCGCTTTATCCATTGAAACGCTTCGAGCTTGTCAAGAAGTCGCGTCAGATCACGCCCTTTATCCACCAAAACCTCCTTTATCTTTCCAGGTGATAGGGGTTCCGGATGTCTAAGCTGAAGGATTCTCAGTACATTAAAATGCTGAGTTTGAATATTATATTGCTCAAAAAGACTATTATGAATGTCCCTGAAAAAATTTGCCGTATAAAGCAGGTTTATTATGGCCTTCTGATATGAATCTTGAAACTCCTTTCGGTTTATGGCTTTTCCAATATCCATCAAAAATTAATTTTATACGGTAAAAATAATCAATACTGCAATGGCCAAAGATAATTGCCTTTCAAATGCACCTATTCAGATAACAGAGACCAGATTTGACTAATTCATATTAATTAAAAAGAACCTCCGGAAACTTCGCTGGCTTCCAGAGGTTCTTTTACAATTTTGTCTATTACTTTATGACTGTCACATCGCCGCTAAATAACTCTGTGGTACCATCATTGTATTCCACTTCAATTTTATACACATATACACCCGGAGTGACCGGAGTAGACTTGTATTTACCGTCCCAGCCCTGGGCGGGATCACCTGCAGTAACATTGTCCCTTCTAAATACATTATTGCCCCACCTGTCAAAGATGTTCATTGACTTCACGGATTTTATCTTGTCATAAGACTGGACATAGAATGATGGGTTGTTGCCGTTTTGGCTTATGACGTTAGGCAACACGACGTCAATGATGGAAATAACCTGGACATCAAAACAATCGGACACCGTACAACCACCATTGAAATAGGCAGTGACACAGTACTTTTCGTTTTGCTCAGGTGTCACAGTCACGGTGGCACAGTTGGTCCCTGCACAGACGATGTTACCGGCGAGGTTTTTCCAAACCAGCGAATCCAAAGCTACAGACTGAGGAGTTACAGTTGCTTTCAGTTCCACGTTGCCGCCTTTATTGACTGAGGCTGCACCCGAAATGGATATTTGTGGTTCGCTTGCAGCATTGATGGCAAAGGCGGTGGTGGCAGTACAACCATTGTCGTCGGTGACTACCAGCTGATATGATGCCGGGGACAGTGATGTCAGTGGCGGAGTTACATTGTTGTTGTTGAGGCTAAATACGTATGGTGTTGTGCCTCCCACTACGGAGATCGTAGCCGATCCAAAATTATCCTGATAACAGTCCGGCTGTACAGCTGTAGCTGAAACAACTGGAACCGGATAAATTTCGATGCTTATACTGTCTTTATAATCACAACTTTCTTCCGTAAAACTGTAGTAAAACTTGTACACCCCGGGTATTTTACCGGCTGGGCTGAATACACCCTGGGCTGTGATTCCTGTGCCTGACCAGGTGCCGGACCCTGTACCTGACGACCCTGTAACTGTAGCATCAAGATTGATATTATTCGTAACAGCTCCTTCGCAGAATCTGCTTACCGGTGCATCCAATTTTAAAGTGATAGGCGGACAGTCCTTAGCTGTACAAATACGGGTTGATGCCATGGCAGGACAAGCACATGTAGATACCGGCAAGATCTCTATCTCCACATTCTCACCTACCATGAGGCCGGTGACGTTATAGCTAAGATTTGACTGGGTTCCACTGGCCACACCGTTGATTTTTACCTGATAGCTGGAAGCACAGTTTATGTCATTCCAGGAGAAAGCCACCGATGTAGTTGTCACCTGACAATTTACAACGACGGTATCAAGTTCGGGATCGACCTTGACAGTGAGGTTGGTCTGATCAGAGACACATCCGGGATTGCCGGTCACCAGGCCGAGATTGTACGTGCCGTCAGACGGGAAGGTCACTCTGTAATCATTGGTCTGGCCCACTCTGTTTATGGTTACTCCATTCGGTAATTTCCAGTCCAAAGGCAGGTTTAACGAACCCGTATATTTGAGAACGTATGGATCTGTAATACAAATGAGGTCGTCACCTGTAAACGTTGACTGAGGTTTATTGATAATGGTAATCTTCATGGTAGTGTCCTTCATACAGGTGCCATCTTTGAGAGATGCCTTGATGGTATGTACACCCTGACCAGCCACATTTGGATTGAAAATACCTATCTTGTCATTGGCTCCCTGTGTGACACCGGGCCCCGACCAGGTAATGGTTTGACCGGGCGACTGCAAGCCTCCAGTGACGGTAGCATTAATGGTAATATTCGGCATATTGGGCGTCAGGCAGAGAGTAGTGTCTTTTTGGCTGAATTTGATAAATACCGGAGGACAATCGGATGTCCTGCACCTTAGCGTATCGGCCACACCTGGACATGAATTGTTGCTTGGTGCATTTACGATCAAGGTATAATCCGTGTTTACTGTCAGGTTGGTCAGTACCAGGTTGGATTGATTTGTATTTGGCAATGCCTGCCCATTGAGCGTAAGCTGATAACCTGTGATGTTGGTGACATCGTTCCAGTCAAAGGTAATCATCGTGGCCCCTTCTATTGGACAGGTGATGGTTACAGGATTGATTCTTGGCTCTACGGTAACCATATGAGTTGTCGGAGTAGAAGGACATCCGTTCAGAGTTGTGTTCAGTGTAATGGTTTTTGATCCTGGTGTGTTCCAGTCAACACCAAATGGTCCCCTGCCCGTACCGGGGGTTTTGACATCAGAGCCAAAATTCCAGTTATACACGCCACCACTGGAGATGGAGCCGGTGTACTGAATCCTTGATGTACTGTCCTGGCAGATTATAGGGTCAAAAGCAAAGTCTGATGTAGGTGTAGGCTTGACCAAAATGTCAACAAATGCGGCTGCTGACACACATCCTGTAGCATCTGTATATATCAGTCGTATCTGATGTGGCAAAGCTGATGTTCCTGCCACTTTGGGATCAAAGATACCGTTGGCCATATCAGTAACGCCCGGCCCAGTAAATGCATAAGTGCCGCTCGTAGTAGTACTGATGACGTAATTCTTAAGGTTTATCACCGAACTCGAGGCTGTAAGACAAATATCTGGTATAGGATCGAAAGTAATTGTCTCCGGAACACAGTTCTGGGTTACACAAGACCCCGTTGAAGTGACATTGCCGCAAGGGTGATCTACATTAAATGTGACCGAAACGTCTACAGTGACTCCTGGAACAAGGCTGGAAATGGTATACATATTTCCTGAAAGTACACCTGACTGGCCTGAAGTTACGACAATGGTTGGAGGCTGGACTTGCTCTACGGGTGGTGTCCAGAAAAACTCTATGCTGTTGCTGCCTGATGTGCAACTTACAACAGGAACAGAAAGCTTGGGAAGAAGCAAAATACTGTCAATATGAATATCAGAATCGCAGTTAAAAAAGTCAATATAAAGTGAAACTATTTTTTTTCCATCCTGATCCCATTTTACCTGAATGGTATCTCTGCCGTTACTGTTTGGAGTCATTACAGACATCCCACCATCGAGGTTCCAGATGTAGTTATAGTTCGAATTTGAAGGGGAAGAAGACGAGAGAGTTGCCAGGTCGTCCACGCAAATTGGCGAAACCAAGGTAAAATCTGCCTCAGGTTTTTTTCTCACCACAATATTTCTGCAAACTGTTGAACTCGTTCCACACTGATTGGAAGCTTTAACACATATCTGGCCTCCGGACGAATTCCCCCACATTAAATTCAAAGTATTAGTTCCCTGGCCTGTAGCCAATGCAACGTCAGAGGGAAAGGTCCATTGGTATGATTCAGTGTTTGACGATCCTGAAACTGAATAAGATACTGTACCAGTAGGTTCGCATAATTCAGTGTCCCACACTCCATTTATCGCAGGTAAAGTCGGTAATAAAGGAGTAAAATTAAATGTATAACTAAAATTAAACGGTCCACAAATTTTACCATTAATATTTAAAGTTATCTCTATGCTATAGGTACCGTTTTGATTCACCAAAATGGTATATGGGTTTCCATCGGGATTGCCATCATCAAAATCCACAGAATTAAATTTCCATTTTACACTTTCTGTCATACCCGGGACAAATGTGATATTCTTTACAAACTCCAGGATGGCCATATTTCCCTGACACCCGTTTAACTGGAATACTCCATCCGCATCCACTTGGAGCAAGGTCAGAAAAATGGTACTATCACACCCATTGACATCCTGAGTAAATATTGCCTGGAAAGGGGTTGGTGCATTAAAAACCTGTCCACCTATGGTAACCGGAAATTCTGATTGACAAGCATAATAAGTAAGGGAATTTGGTGGACTCAATGGCACTTCCACAAGATTTATGGTTTGAGTAAAGTTGCACCCTTGAATAGATACAGGCACGGTATTTACACCTAATTGAAAATTGAAACTAGGTGTCAACCATCCTGAAAAATTATCACCGTTTGGATTTGGATTGCCATTGTCATCAGTCAGAGGACCTGTGTAGCTTGAAAGGGCGGACGGACAAATATTGTCTGTACCAAAATTTTCATTGGCAGGATGTTTTACTTCAATCATAATAGACCGTACCTGAGAAGTAGTGAAGCAGACATTTCTTATTCTTATGATTTCAAATTTGTAAAAACCAAGCTCAGTAACTGTGTAGTTAAGTATATTGCTAGTGCTATTGACGGTGGTTAT
>JAKQGD010000636.1 GCA_029573365.1 Bacteroidota bacterium
ACACGCCAACCACCCAACACAGCCAGCAGCACCTAAAAGACAAATCAGACAAGTCAGGTAAGTAACCCACCTCATGGCCAGTAGCCAGTAGCCAGCAGCCAGTAGCCAGCAGCTAATAAATCAGATAATCAAATAAGCCCCTGAGGTCACATGTTCCAGCCACTCCTGGTTATTGAGGTACCAGTCTACCGTCTTTTCAATGCCTGTTTCAAAGGTCTCCTGTGGCATCCATCCCAGGTCGTTTTTGATTTTTGTGGCGTCGATGGCATATCTAAGGTCGTGTCCCGGCCTGTCTTTTACAAAGGTAATCAGTTGCCTTGATTCTCCGGATTGACGTCCGAGCTTACCGTCCATCATATCGCAAAGGAGGTAAACGATGTCTATATTTTTCCATTCGTTGTGGCCGCCTATGTTGTAGGTTTCCCCGGCTTTGCCGTGGTGCAGGATGACGTCTATGGCCCGGGCGTGGTCTTCTACATAGAGCCAGTCGCGTACATTTTCACCTTTGCCGTAAACGGGCAGAGGTTTTTTGTTCATGATGTTAAGCAGCATGAGGGGTATCAGTTTTTCAGGAAAATGATTGGGCCCATAGTTGTTGCTGCAATTGGAGATGACGGTTGGCATATGGTAAGTGTGCTGGTAGGCCCTCACCAGGTGATCAGAGGCCGCTTTTGAGGCAGAATAAGGTGACCGTGGGTCATAGGGTGTTTCCTCGGTAAACATTCCACCTCCCAGTTCCAGACTTCCGTACACTTCATCGGTACTTACATGGTAAAAAAGTTTGCCTTCGTAAGCCCCCGCCCAATGTTTTTTGGCAGCTTGCAGCAGGGTGGCTGTACCCAGTACATTCGTCCGGACAAATACCAGCGGGTCATCTATAGACCTGTCCACATGCGATTCTGCAGCAAGGTGTACCACATGATTTATTTGGTGTTTTGCAAATACCTGATCCACAAGGTCGGCATCGCATATGTCCCCTTTTACAAATGTGTAGTTGGCACTTCCTGCTATGTCTTTCAGATTTTCCGGATTGCCAGCATAAGTCAGAGCATCCAGGTTGACGATGCCGTACTGTGGGTACTGTTTTACCAGCCTCCTCACTACATGCGAGCCTATAAATCCTGCTCCTCCTGTCACCAGTATGGACTTATCTTTTTCTTTGTTTTCCATTATTTAATTTAAATTTTTTTTAATCAATTTGACCCCTATCAACTCCACGCCAACCACCCAACATGCCAACACGCC
>JAKQGD010000637.1 GCA_029573365.1 Bacteroidota bacterium
CCTGCAGAAAAAATAAAGGCTCTGATTCGCCTCCATACAGATATTGCTTCCGATTTTCCGGGCAGCGTCATCGTATTTAACGGGGATTGGAAACACCTGCCTGACAGCAGTCTGACGCCGTTTGTGCGACAGCGTAGAGAATATGAAGCCCGCTTCAGGCGGATACTCGATCAGGGCAAAAAAGAAGGAGTATTTACATTTTACGACTCAGGCATTGTATTTGACATAATCATGCAATCACTCACGTGGCCATACGAAGCTTCGAGCAAGTATGACAAAGAAGCCGTAAAAACCGAACTGACAGATTTCATCATGAGATCCCTTGAACAAAAAACATGCTAAACCATTTGATAATCAGTATAAACCTACCAATAGATGGACAATATTAATTCGCTCGAAGACAGGTTTCAACTCAGGGTAGATGCCGAAGAAAAAATTGAGGCCAGAGACTGGATGCCTGAGGCATACCGCAAGACTCTGATCCGTCAAATATCCCAACACGCACATTCGGAGATCGTAGGTATGTTGCCTGAAGGCAACTGGATAACAAGGGCTCCATCGCTCAAAAGAAAACTTGCCCTCCTGGCAAAGATCCAGGACGAAGCAGGTCATGGCTTATACCTCTACTCTGCAGCAGAGACCCTCGGAGCTTCCAGGGACGAACTTCTGAACCAGCTGCATACAGGCAAAGCCAAATATTCCAGCATATTTAACTATCCTACCCTGACCTGGGCCGACATAGGAGCCGTAGGCTGGCTGGTAGACGGTGCCGCCATCATGAATCAGGTAGCACTGTGTCGTACTTCTTACGGCCCTTATGCCCGTGCCATGGTCAGAATATGCAAGGAAGAGTCATTTCATCAGCGGCAGGGATATGATATTCTGCTCACAATGGCCAGGAGTTCGGATGTGCAGAAAGACATGGTGCAGGACGCCGTAAACCGATGGTGGTGGCCTTCGCTTATGATGTTTGGCCCTAATGATAGCGAGTCGCCACACTCAGCCCAATCATTGAAATGGAAAATAAAAAGACTGTCCAATGACGAGCTGAGGCAGAGATTTGTGGATATGACCGTTCCTCAAGCTGAG
>JAKQGD010000638.1 GCA_029573365.1 Bacteroidota bacterium
AGCAGAACGTTTTGATGAAACACGTGGGTTTAAATTTATATCCTATGCGGTATGGTGGATCAGACAGTCTATTCTTCAGGCTTTGGCTGAGCAGTCCAGGATTGTAAGGCTTCCACTTAACAAGGTGGGATCATTAAACAAGATAAACAGGGCTTTTTCGGAGTTGGAGCAGGAATTCGAACGAGAGCCATCACCTGAGGAACTGGCAGAGCTGCTGGAAATTCCTACTGAAGAAGTAGAAACAACTCTGGGTGTGGCTGCCAGACACGTGTCCATGGATGCACCTTTTATCGATGGTGAGGACAATTCACTACTCGACGTCCTCGAAAACAACAGTACTCCGGACACAGATGCGGCACTTGAATACCGTGAATCACTTAGAAAAGAAATTGAGAGATCGCTCAACACCCTGACTGACCGACAGGCTGACGTTATCAAGCTGTATTTTGGTATTGGCATAGAGCACCCTATGTCGCTGGAAGACATAGGAGATAAATTTGGCCTCACTAGAGAGAGGGTAAGGCAAATCAAGGATAAGGCAATAAACAAGCTCAGGTCTGTCAACAGGTCAAAGTTGCTTAAAAACTATCTCGGAGCCTGATGTAGCCGGGATTAAGCCTGCAGATGTAGAAGTCCGGGAAGAGGGTACTTTTTCCGGACTTTTTTTTGCCATTTAGTATCTACTGGCGTGCCCAATCGAAGCTCGTACCACCATTGGCTATAAACATGACAAGAAAAATAATGGCAGGTACGAGGCCCAATCCCAGCATCAGCCAAAAGTAAGATCGGCCTACCTTCGAACGGTCGATGGCTTCAGCTAATAACGATATGATCAGTATGGCCAAAAATACGGGTACGGCTATAAATGTCAGTAGAGATGCCAGATACTCATTGGTAATCCACAACAGGATGAAGATGATTGCTTCCAGCAGTATGATTTCCCTGTAATATCTCAATGGGCAGTCTTTTTACGATTTTTGGACATATTCTAGGATGTCTTTGGCTCCCTTCTTCAGGGCTTTCAACTTTGCGACAGGCATAAATGCTGTCTCTGCGAGTTGTACAAAATAGTATCTCCACCAAAGCCCCAGGGTGGCTGCAAGCATCAGGGAATACCAGGGTATAAGACCGGCAAGACTAAAGCCCAGTATGAGCAGGTAAGTAACTACCGTCAGCATCAGGACAGATACCATGAGGATGGATGTTCTAAATTCTTTTTGTTTGACCATAGTACGAGTAAACCAATATCCACCCATGACTGGTATGCCATGTACGAGAGCTCCTGCAAGTGCCGGCATGAAACCAAGCGTCAGTGACATGATACGGCTTATAGTCAGGGGTTGCTTTGACAAGGCAGAGATAACACTGTGTTCATTTCTGACCGATGCTGCAAGTACCCTGAAATCCGAACGCACTTTTTCCAGGGTTGTTTCAGACAGTGTGTCTGTCTTTGAGGCCAGATCTTTCTCCCTCTCCAGCATGGCAGAGGAAGCCACAAAGACAGGAGGATATCTATGAGCATGTAACATCCTGGAGGTGGCTGCCAGTTTTTCGAAAATGTCCAGTCTATGCTGGTCTTCCAGATGGATTACATTCTTTTTCATGGAGTGGAAGACATCATCCAGCATATGTTGATGGCCCTGGTTTTTATCTTCATGCAATGACCGTATATAATCAGCAGCTCTGATAGGTGCACCGATGCGGATCATAACCTCGCCGTTAAAATGCTGAGGTTGTGTAAAATTGATGCCGACGGGAAGAATCTCGAGGTCCAATTCAGGATATTTGTCTAATGTCTGCTGAGCAATCCTGCTTAAACCCCTTTGCAGAGGTCTGAGTTTTTTAATGCTTTGGGTATTACCTTCGGCAAAGATGAGCAGACTGTTTTTTCTGGCGAGGACTTGCAGACTTTCGTCAATGGTTTGACTGTTTTCACGAAGTTTTGAAAAACCATCTTTAAATCTGAAGATGGGAATCTGGTTAGTGGCCCTGAGCAAGGGGGCAAGCAACCTATTGTCAAAAACATCTCCTCTTACTAGAAAATGCAAAGGTTTAGGGAAAAAGCAAGCCATCAGAAGGGGCTCCATAAAACCACTTGGGTGGTTGCTGGCTATCAGCTGGGCTTTATTTCGGTCCAGGTGTTCCGTGCCGGTTACAAATATTTTTTTAAAAAATATCCTCAGCGTAAAACCCACAAGCACTCTGAGAAATTTGTAAATCATGCCTCGTCTTGCCTATTTTTGCGGTGTAAAGCTAATAAAACATTTTGAAGCCTGTAGACCAAAACGCAGCCAATAAATTTCTCGTAATCATTGCCGGCCCCACGGCCAGTGGCAAGACCCGTCTTGCGGTGGATGTAGCCAGAAGATATGGAGCCGATGTTTTTTCTGCCGATTCCAGACAGATTTACAAACAAATGGTCATTGGGACTGCAAGGCCCACACCGGAGGAAATGCAAGGTGTAAAGCATCACTTTATAGGTGAGGTGAGTATTTTTGATGGTTATTCTACCGGCCAATTTGTGGAAGATGCATTACATAGACTTGAGACTTACTATTTAAATAATGTTGTGGCTGTGATGGCCGGTGGCACAGGGATGTATATAAAAGCACTGATAGATGGGCTGGATGATTTTCCCGACATCAGTCCTGAGGTCAGGGATCTGGTCAGAAAGGGTTATGAATCAGGAGGTCTTCCATATTTGCAGCAAGAAGTCGGCGTGCGGGACCCTGAGTATATGGAAATGGCAGATATTTTTAATCCTCGCAGGCTAATGAGAGCTCTTGAAGTTTGCTTGGAAACAGGAGAGACTTTTTCCGGCTTTCTGGGCAAAAAAACTGGAAAGAACCTATTTTTTACTCCAGTGTATATTCTCATAGATCCTGACAGGCAAACCCTGTATGCACACATCAATGCTCGTGTAGATAAAATGATGGATGCTGGTCTTTTGGAAGAGGCCCGCAGCCTTTTTATGTACAAAGGTGTTCATGCTCTGGATACGGTAGGTTACAAGGAACTGTTTGATTATATGGATGGCATTATTACCTTGGAAAAGGCGGTGGAGCTTATCAAACAAAATAGCCGCAGGTATGCAAAGCGGCAGATGACATGGTTTAGAAATCACGGTGAATGGCACCTGTCAAACCCTGCGGAGAAAGAGTCGCTATTTAAGTATCTTGTGGAAAAGATTGGCGGAAGCCACGAATAAGCAAGGTTTTTTGAGTGTTGAAGTTTACTTAAAATGAGGACTGACACCTGAACCAAGAGGGGCCATCTCTGTTACAACAACTGTTATAATTTTTATCACATTTCAACAAAAATTAAAGTAAACATGAAAAACGTATTTTTATCAGCTTTTATGTTCCTGTTTTTGACCGGTGTATGGGCCGGAAATGGCGGACCCTCAGTTAAATCCATCGACGTTGCTGCTTCTGTAGTCAACTGGAAAGGTTACAAGGTGACCGGCAGCCATGAAGGCACTCTTATGTTTAAGTCTGGCAGCCTTACTTTTACTGATGACAAGCTGACCGGTGGTGATTTTGTGGTCAATATGAACACGCTTAACTGTACAGACCTTAAAGAAGGAATGAAAGGCAAACTTGAAGGACACCTGAAATCAGCAGATTTTTTTGGTGTGGATAAAAATCCCGAAGCCAGCCTGAAATTCACAAAAGTGACTTCAAGAGGTATGGCTGGGGAGTACAAAGTCGTTGCAAATCTTACAATTAAAGGTATAACCAAAGAAATCAGGTTTAACGTCACGGCGAAAGATGGAATGGGTAGTGCAGCTATAAAAATCGATCGATCTGACTTTGACATAAGATATGGATCTGGTTCATTTTTTGACAATCTGGGCGATAAAACCATCTACGATGAGTTTGATTTGAATATAAATGTAAAATTTTAGTAAAAAAGTTAATTTTTTTTGCTCCACAAAACAAAATATCATAACTTTGTGCCTTAGAGAGCTAATATGCTTTAAACTTATTTAGGATAAGAGCAAATTTTGGCAAAGATTTTTGAAAGAGTGTTGCACAATAGTGTGCCATAAGGAGACAGTAGTTTTTTTCATAGTTAGAGGGTCGGGTCGCCGGATCCGGCCCCTTTCAAAGAAAAAGTCCAACGTCTGAGATGTATGGCTCTGAGTGTAAAAAAATAAAGGTGCCTGAGAAGTCAGGTGTTTAAAGTAAATATCGGTTGATACAAAGAGACAGTAGTTTTTTTCATAGTTAGAGGGTCGGGTCGCCGGATCCGGCCCCTTTCAAAGAAAAAAGACCAACGTCTGAGACACAGGCACAAAAAAAAGCCTGGCAGAGATGCCGGGCTTTCTTTTTTATACTAAATTGCTAAAAGGTAATCCTTTAAATTCCTAATGGCAAATACCGTATTGGCTTAAAATCAATTACCCATTGCGGTGCTGAATTTAAATTAATAATCCTTTGGGCACCATCTGTCTGGCTGTAGTAATTTATTTGAATACCTTGTTGGCCAGAGTCATCGCTTTTTTAAGTTCTGATTTATCGAGGCCGGTTGCTTTTTTTTGTTGTTCGAGATATTGTACCAGGTTTTCAGTGGCCATATTGCCGGTAAGGTCATCCTTTGCCATGGGGCAACCACCAAAACCCTTCATGGCTGAATCAAACCTGCGGCATCCTCCAGTGAGGGCGGCTTCTATTTTTGGCAGCCAGTTATGTGGCTGAGTGTGCAGATGAGCCCCAAACTCCACATCAGGGTAGGGTGGTATCAGATGTTTAAAAAGGTACAGAATGCTGTCAGGCGTAGCTATACCTATGGTGTCAGAGAGGGCCATAATCCTGATGTCCATGTCAGCTAGTTTGTCTACCCATTTTTGGCATATCTCCACACTCCACATGTCTCCGTAGGGATTTCCAAACCCCATGGATATGTAGACCACCATTTTTTTATTGTAACGGTGGCAAATTTGTCTGATCTCTTCTACACGGCTGAGCGATTCTTCTATGGTTGCATTGGTATTGCGGAGCTGAAAAGTTTCCGAAATGGAAAATGGATACCCCAGATAAGAAATCTCATCAAACTGTGCGGCATCCATTGCTCCTCTTTCATTGGCTATGATGGCCAGGAGTTTAGATGTGGTGTCATCCATATTTAGCATGCCAAGGACTTCGGCGGTATCCCTCATCTGCGGTATGGCCTTGGGAGAAACGAAGCTACCGAAATCTACGGTGTCAAATCCTACTTTAAGCAATTGATTGATATAGGCGGCCTTTGTCTCAGTGGGGATAAACTCTGCAATACCCTGCATGGCATCTCTGGGACATTCTATCACTTTGATGTGAGGTCTGTCCGGACCCACATCGATAGGCATGTTTTTGTTGTCAGGCTTTTTATCCATGAGCTAAGTTTTGGGCCTTTGCACCTTTTATCGTTCTTAAAGCACCTCTTTTTGACAAAACAATATGGACCAAAAATGAATTATTTATCGGATATTTACCCCACAATTTGTAGAGCATATGAATAAACCAATTTTGACGCTGGTTGGTTTCGTTGTTTTTTGCATCGGCTTTCTTTCTGTTATATTTTCTATGGTGGGCCTGCATTTCAGTTTTCTTGGATTTATTGATGGGTACGGAGTTCTGACCATTGTCATACAGATTATCCTTATCCTCGGAGGTATGGTGATGATGTATGTATCGAGGATGCCTAAAGATGAGGATTGAAACCATATTTTAGTTATTGAGTAAAGCCGAAAGACGGATTGTCAGACCTCTGTCTTTGTATCCATTTTGGGCAAAAGCCCAGGTATAATCCAGGTCAAAAAGATGCAGGGGCCCCAGCCTGAAATTTTCCAGGCCCACAAACAACTCCAGATATTGTCCGTTTATTGGCTCGGTTAGAGCCGAAAACCCGGTCACAGTTTTAAAACTTGTTTTACGCATCAGCGGTATCTTATCCATGATAAAGCCGTTAAAATGATGCCTGAAATTGATTTGCATGTAATATCTGTCTGTACTGTAGGCATAGTATGGCATCAGACTAAAGCTGGAAAGGTCAGGTGTAAAAGGCATCAATACCTGGTTGCCTATAGGGTGGAAAAAATCTCCGAAAAAAGTAGGTGGCCTACCCAGACCTGTGCCGTATTCAATATTGTAGCTGAAATAACCCAACAGTCTGGCATTGACATAGATGTCACGGATGCGAAGGGTAGCTTTGTTAAAAAATCCTGATTTTCCATCGATCGGAATGCCTGCTTCGTAACTTAGTTCGATATTGGGCCAGTCACTGACATCTCTGATTTTTAGATTAGGGTACGTCGCATATTTTTGGGCAGGGCGGATTAGGATGTGCACACGGTTTTTAAAGTAGCTGTTTTGTGCATAATATGCCGGGTCCAGATCTTTCCGAGGTATATTTTCACCGTAATATTTTGACTTGAAGCGGAAGCTGTACTGGGAGTTGACCTCCAATGGACTTCTACGTTCGACAGAGGAGGATAAGTCAATAAAAACCCCATTTAAGATTTCTCTCCGAAAACCGGCTTCCAGATAATCCTTTTGATGAAGCCTGATGCTGTTAAACTTGCTCCAGAGCGAAGCCCAGCTGTTTCCCCTCTCGGCTATGGGCTGTCTTGGGTCAAACTGAATGTATCTTCTGCCGCCCTCAATGTTCCAGTAGCCCTGACTGAAATTGTCAAATCTTCTTTCCAGGTTGAAAAAAGCCTTAAACCTTTTGTCAGAAAAGCCATACTGAACGGTTGGTTCAAAAGTCCACTGCCTTAGCGTAGAGTCGGATTTTTCCCAGACGACATCGAGGCTCAATTTAAAGCCTTCCACAGCATTAAACCTGAAACTGGAAAGTGGGCTGGGGTAGGTCCAGCTTGTGTTCCTGTAGCTGTTGTTGTGTGTGTATCCGGTAAGTATTTTGAGAATGGAAAGTCTGTTTTCCACTTTGTCGACAGAATCCTGGTACGTCCTGGAATTCCACAGCCGCATAAGTGAGTCTTTGCGTATGTAGTCTCTTTGTTCTTCGGCGGTGAGAGGTATGGGTCTCTGATTGTTCCAGAACGCCGAATCCCGCACCAGTGCATCTTTTTCGACTTTGAAAATTTCCCTTTTGTTTACCTGGCCACTGATGTCTTTGTCAGGCTGATAATTGGAAAAAATATAGGTGAAGCTCCCTTGTAGCCTGAAGCCAAGCAAGGCTGCTTTAAAGCTGAATACCTGACTCAGCATACGCCATTTGTCAGGACTTTGCACCGGTACAAAAATCTGCTTTACCTCTATGGTGTCTAGATATGTATTTTTGAGGGCAGGCCTGGTGATAAGCAGGTCAGTGCTGTATATGTTCCACAGACTGTCGGTAATATACAGATAACCTTCCATCAGTGGTTCTGACTTTGATTTTGGTATAACCCTGATCTTGTTTATGAGCCTGCCTTCGCTGTCGATGATGGCATGTTCCAGCTTGTACCTGTAATGTGCGAGGGCATTATCGGCAATAGGTGAAATGATCGACCTGCTGAAATTTAGATATTCGGTGTACAAGTCGAATGAGGCCCAGTTAAACTGATTGGCTGTGAATAAAGAATTGGTACCCGAAGATACCGACGATACCATAACCTCCCTTATTTTGTCGGGGGCCTGGAAATAAAATTTTGATTTGGATTCCGAAAGATACACGATGCCTCTGCCTGTGGAGTCAAGGATACCATTCAGGGATCCGATTTCCTCGCCCAGAATTTTTTTTGGGGTATCTGTAAGTTTAACGACTCCCTTGACATACAGGTCAGCCTCATAGGAGGCAAATTGGTGCCTGAAATGTTCCCTCCTGGCAATGGCTTTTCTAATAACGGCATATGCGGGGTCCTCTCTGTCAGCGGTGATGACCAGTTCGGTTTGTAAGTTTTCGTCCGGTTCCATTCTGACATTCAGTTGTATAGGCTTTCCTGTGTAACTAATGACTCTGATCTGCTGCCGATAGCCCACATACCTGAATACGAGCCTTAATTCTCCATTTTCAGCTTCAAGCTGAAATATGCCCTCGGCATTACAAACTGTGCCTGAGGATGTGCCCTCCACATAAATAGTTGCAAATGGCAGGGGATTGTTTTCTGCGTCGGTGACCAGGCCACTTATTTGTCCGGGTAGATCACAGATGTAAAATATAAAGCATAGACAGACTAAAATACATCGTTCTGTCCACTCAAGGGAAAAATTAGTAAACACCCTCTGACAAAAAAAATCTGAGAATGGCTGACTCATACCAGAAATAATCAGACCCAAAGGTAGTGAATCCGACATGACCTCCATATTTTGTGGTGACCAAATGGAGGTTTTTATTTGCTCTGGCCTCGTCTATCGGGTAGGACGCCCGGGGCAGAAATGAGTCATCCCATGCATTGATCATCAATGCCGGCAAATTTA
>JAKQGD010000170.1 GCA_029573365.1 Bacteroidota bacterium
CAGAGACAGGCAGGCAAAACCTTGCAAGAGAGGGGCGGATAAAAAATGTCTATGTCACAGGCGATATCAGCCTTGATCTTATATTTCATGAAAACATCAAGGATACTGATAGTCCTGTTCCAGAACCTTATGTATTTGCCACCTGTCACAGGGCTTCAAACACAGAAAACAGAGACCGCCTGAAGGAAATACTCACTGCACTGGGATCTCTGGGAAAAAAAGTAATATTTCCTGTGCATCCCCGCACCCGTGCGGCCATAGAAAGTTTTGGCTTCTCAAGTTTGATCGACAAAGAAGCAATAAAAATAATGGAGCCTTGCGGATTTTTTGAAACACAAAGATTGATACGGCATGCCAGTTTTGTTGTGACTGATTCCGGCGGGGTGATAAAGGAAGCGTATTTTCACAAAGTTCCATGCCTGATTATTGACAGTCAAACGGAATGGATGGAAACAGTGGAAGAGGGATGGAGTGTCATCACAGGGCCTAAAAAGGGTGTCATTGTTCAGGCCTGCAAAGAATATAAATTGCCAGGTTACCATTCCAATTGTCTGGGTGACGGTAAGGCCGGAAGAAGGATTGTAGAAAAGCTAAAGGAGTATTTAAACATACCACAGCCATAAGTACCGTGGTTCAAAGGCAAATGTTACTTTTATGAGCGAAATGTCAATATTAAAAAACAGAACTATACTGGTACTTGCTCCCCACACAGATGACGGAGAACTGGGATGTGGTGGCCTTATAGCGAAGGCCATTCGCTTGGGTGCCAATGTATTCTATGCCGCTTTTTCGACTGCTGAAGAAAGCGTCCCCGCAAATTTTCCAAAGAACCAGCTGGAAAAGGAAGTTCTTAATGCAACATATGTTTTAGGCATTCAGGCCGCCAATGTGAAGGTGTACAAATATGAGGTGCGAAAACTAAACTATGTCCGGCAGGAGATTCTCGAGGAATTGGTCCGTCTCAGGGAGGAGTTGCATCCTGACATCATCATGTTGCCATCCCAAAAGGATATCCACCAGGACCACGCTACCATAACGGCAGAGGGTATCAGGGCTTTTAAAAACTGTACCATTCTGGGATATGAACTTA
>JAKQGD010000647.1 GCA_029573365.1 Bacteroidota bacterium
GGTATAATATTTCTGATACAGGGCTGTGTCGGCCCCCAGATAATTCATGCCGGCAGTGCCGTCACCCCACATACCTCCTCCGCCGCCGGGACCAGGGCCCGTAGATGTTCCATCCGGAACATCGGCCCGCATATTGACACCATTGTTGTTTTCATACCATTCCTTGAGAAAATCCTTGTTGAGCTGCTGCACATTCTGGTAGATGCCCCAGTCCTGGTCGTTGATGTATAACCTCACAAAACCGGCTTTCGCCGAAGGGCTGTGCTTTCTTATAAGCCTGTAATACAGGACCTCTCTCATAAATGACGCATCTGTCCAAGAGTTGTTTAGATTGAGCGTCTGATAACCGTCAAGATTCTGATCATTGCGTACAAAATCCATGCTTACATTAAATGACTTTTTCTGGCTGCTGTTCATAAAATATGAGGTCTGGCCCTTGAATCTCACACCTATGCTGTCATAGGTCTGGCCTTTGTATTTCATGGAAGCAAGGATGTCTTTTTTGGAGCTGTAATTTTGCGTAAGCTGGGTCCAATAGTTTGATTGCGAAAAGTAAAGCCTCATTTCTTCCACCCCGGATTCAGCATACAATCCATCTGAGAGCTGGTCTCCTGCTATGATAAATTTGTTGTCGTCTGAGAATCTCCACTGTGCCGGGAGGGACTGCGTAAAAGCCTGTATCGCCGTGATACATCCCAGAAAGAAGAAGAAAATGATACGCATGTTTGTCTGATTTGTTTATAAAGACGAAAATCAGGTCAATGTACTCATTTTTTCCAAAGCGGATTACAGAATTACGGAAATGAATTGAAAATACAGCTCACTTGACCGGGCAAAGACTCCAGTCATCGGGGTGGATGATACAATTTCCTGGTCCTATGGTTACAACTTTACAAACCTGGATTCCTTGCTGCCCATTTTTATCGTATAAAGGCCAGGGACAAAATTTGACACATTGATTCCATCGTCGGGTGTATATAACGCCTGTCTCACTACTCTGCCGGTGACATCTATGATTTGAAAATCCTCTGATTCGGTAAGCCCGTTGATTCGTATGAGGTCAGTGGCCGGATTTGGAACAATGGTCAGACCAGACTCACTGTTGCAATCGAGCCGGCGTATATCACTTACAGTGGTTTTTCCGTTGTTATCGGTCTGAATCAACCGCAGATACGTATCATCGGCAAGTCCGGGAGGCAAATCAAATTTATATGAGGTTTGACCTATTACAACTGAAGGAACAAAACCGAGGTCTTCCCACACCCTGGCATCAGCGGAATGCTGCACCATAAAACCTTTGCTATTCCACTCAAAGCTGGTCTTCCATCCCAATTCAAGACCGCGGCAATCGATCCAGATGTCTGATATTTCCACCGGTAAAGCCTGCAAAGCCTCAATACGAAGCTCTGCAAAACCATAACACGGGCCACCGTAGTTGCTCAGTGCTGTAATAAGAAGGTATCTACCTGTGGCGTGGTTAAAATCCGGGCCTGTGGTTCCGCTGTAAAATCCTGAGGCATTGGCCTGTGCAAGAGTATATGTGCCTACATTTTGCCAAAGTGTACCGTCAGCTGAAATGTCAACAGCAAAGTCCTTGATTCCAGATGCAATATGGTCAGGGTGGTTAATATTCCAGAATGTGGAAGCATTGAGCTGCCGCGAAGTGCCGAGGTCATACCTTATCCAGTGGCTCACGCCTCTTACAGGGTTAGGATTGGCGGTTGGTGTACAGGACATCCAGGCATCTTCCTTATTGGTACTCATCCTGTCGGGAGCATTCTGAGCCAGAGACGGTCTGGCCAATAGTGTCAGCAAAACCAGAACGGCCCAAAGGCCTACAGACACCAGATTTTGAATTACGGAAGAATATAATTGCTTATTATATTGAATACGAATATTTTTCATATTATATTTTTATTTTATATTTTCAATTAAAATCCAAAAAACCAATCGGATTTGTACCTGAACCTGTGTCATAAAAGTTGCCAATATGTGGAAACAAAGTGGCAATTTCAGAGGCAGGAACTCCAAACCAAAGGGCAATCTCAGCAAAATATTCGTCTGTAGCCGTCGTAGGTATGAGTACCCCTCCTCCTATCTCGAGTGGGTTGGCATTTCCGAGAGACAGAGCAGGGAAATCGCCATATATATGGTTGCCGTTGACAGCACCGCCCATTACAAAAACATTAGAGCCCCATGCATGGTCTGTACCGTTGCCATTGCTGGTGAGGGTTCTGGCAAACTCAGAGAGGCTGAATGTCGTGACGCAATCCTGCACATTGAGTTGTGTAAGTGCCGCGTCAAATTGGTACAGAGCATTGTCCAGCATAGCAAACATATCTGACTGATTTTTCAGCAACTCATCGTGGTGATCCCAGCCGCCGAATTCGACAAAAAATATCTGACGCTGATGTCCCAGTGTCTCACGGCCTGCAATCGTATTGGCAATCATTTTAAAGCTGTTAGACAGGTCATTGTCCGAAAAAGGTACAGTATACACCGGAGGGTTGTCAAGGACCGAAGACAGGATTTCCTTGCCGTCTATGGCTTTTTTGACAGTTTTGACATACGTTTTCTTAAACACGTCCTGATAGGTGGCATTGACCATACCATTGATGGCTGAGGATTTTAATGAATTGTATAGCCAGTCATTATTGTATCCGTTAATGCCTACGGCACCGTACTCGGGATGCAGAGAAAATTCAACTGAGCTGTTTCCCGTCTGAAAAATATTGCTTCCAGACAAAGAAAGATTCATAGATACAGTCTGGTCAGGATTTGCAGACGAAAGCAGGTCAGCTATCTTTCCTGCCCATCCTGTGGCAAGCCTTTGGTCAGGGACCCCCGTTTGCCAGTGCATAACCTGGTCAGAATGGGAGTACAGGCCCAGTGGCAAAGGAACAGAACCATCATAAAACTGGGATTTTGTTGTAGGTTGCACCAGGGTGCCAACATTGGAGATCATAGCCAGTTTGCCTGAATTGAACATATTTCTCATTCGCGGAAGCGAAGGATGGAGTCCAAAAGTCTTTCCGTTTACGGTATAATTGAGGTTAAGCAGGGAAGATTTGGCAAGAGCGAGATTAGACCTTGTAGCGGCGTATTCGTTATATCCTGTATTGTCTTTACGCACCAGCATATTATAGGAGTCGAGCCCACCGGCATTCAGCAGGCAAACCAGAGCCTTGTAGTCACCTGTGAGAGCCGACGTCTGACCCACCATACTCGAGATGGACTTCAGGTTAAAGAGTGTGTTAAACAATGAAGTGCTCCCTATTGCAGCACAGGACGCCTGGCCCAGAAAATGTCTCCTCGATATGTTAAATTTGTGATCCATGGCCTTTTATTTTACGACATTGTAGTCAGGTGAAATAAGCATGAGATAGGTAGCAAGTCTTACCCTGTGGCGTATCCAGGTATTATCCCACGTCCAGTACAGGTCATTGAGAGCAGTACGAAGGATGCCGCGGGTCTGATCTGTCAACTGACCA
>JAKQGD010000648.1 GCA_029573365.1 Bacteroidota bacterium
GGCACTATAGCCGGCAGTCCGTATGCCATTCCCTCTATGATGGTAAGCCCAAAAGTTTCTACCCAGCCGTCAGGGCGGGACAAATTAAGTATAACATCGGCACGGCAGAAAAAGGGATGAAGATCCTTCTGAGCAGGAAAAGTCTCCAGGTTGACGGGCAGCGTGTGGCCATGAAAAAAATCGGTAATCTCCTGTACAGATGCATTGAGCACCAGCTCACATTTAAATAATGGATGGTCGGCGGCCAATTGGACAAATTCCATGACGCCCTTGTATTTTTTTAGTGAACAGACCATGAGCACGTTTTTAGGTGCATGTGTGCCTGGTCGTGGTTTGACATTGTTTAAAAATGTCTCATCGAGGGCATTGTATACCACTCTGCTGCGTGAGGGTGATAATCCCAAAGATTGCTGCACATAGGCAGAAACACAAATGATTTCTGAGGCTGTTGATCTCACAACCTGAAGCAAAAACCACTTAAGTATGGCCGGATTTACAGTACTTTCGTGGACATGATATATGACCCTGCACCCTTTAATCCTGCCTGTCAAAGCTGCCCCATATGGAAGGACTGTATTGACATAAACAATGTCTTCCTTTTTTAGAAAAACCAGAAGCCTGGCCATAAGAAGCACCTGGCTCAGTGTGTAGTAAACCAGCCGAAGCCATGGATTGGATTTGAATTTATACCAGGCATGATGATAGTGTACACCTCCGATTTCCGATAAAAATCCTCCTGTGCCCACACCCGTAAACAGGTGCACTTCACGGTCCTCTGAGGCCCATTTTCTGACCAGCTGGCTGAGTACCTTGGGGCTGCCACTGCGGTCATTGAGCAGATGGAATGCCACTATTCTTCTTTTCATACAAGTCTGCTGTATACGTCCCTGAGCGTTTCTCCTCTTCTGTCCCAATGAAATGCAGACAGGAATTTTTGGCGTGCTCCGATGCTCAGGTCTTCATATGTTTTTGTGTCTGAATGTAAAGTACTCAAATGTCCTGCCAATCCTTTGACGGTGTCATCATACCGGCCTTCGGGCACTTTAAGTCCACAATCTTTGTTTATAAATTCTCCCGGACCACAATTGTCAAGGCACACAACAGGCAGGCCAAACGACAAAGCTTCTGCCACCACCATGCCGGCCCCCTCGTGTGAAGGAAACAAAAAAGCCGATGACTTACGAAAGAGCTCCATCAGTTCGTTTCTTTGTATCCAGTGGATAATCCTGACCCTGTCTTTTATGCCCAGTTCGCTGATGATTGTTTTCAGCCTTTCTTCTTCAGGACCACTCCCTACTAACACCAGTTCGGTTTTTAATCTTTTTTCGGCCGACAGACCCTTTAAAAAAGCAGCAAATGCTCTGATGGTAAGGTCAAAACCTTTGAGTGGCACAAATCTCCCAGCCGATATCACTGTGAACATCTCATCCCTGACAAATGGATCGAGGCCAAAGTCCTGAGTAGCCACCGAAGGCATCACAGAATAATCCTTGCCCCGGAGATCGAGCACATCCTTGACGGAATGGTTCATGCACCATATGTGATCGGCTTTTCTGACTGTCTGTTTAAGTGCAGGATTGACATGCCAGAAAAACTTTTTAACCGCCCAGGTAGCTCTGTCTTTCAGATAGTGGCTTTTGCCAAAAGGCATTAAGTATTGCTTGGGGATGAGCGGGTGATGACCTACAGGACCCCAGACAAAAGGTTTTTCCAGTTGCCAGAGATAACTAGGTGTCCAGTCGTTATGAAAATTTAGATTATGGACGATGTCGTAATGTATGTCCTGTTTTTTAATATAGGAGACTACCCCTTTTTGCCACATGAGATAATAAAGCATAGCTCCGCGTCCACCTTTTTTCCAGAAACGCATCCAGTATGGGAGGTCAAAATAAACAAAGCTGATGTTTTGATAAAGCGGGTCCTCATTTTCGGACATATATTTTTCTATGGCAGGCCGGTTATTTTCGCGGGTCACCGCTATGACCATGTTAAACCGAGCGATCTGCAGTACAAAGTTCCAACCCATGCCGTCTTCCGATCCTTTGTATGGATTTATGGCATAGGCTGTGGCCAATATTGTTTTCATATTACGGGTTTTATGGTTTTTATTTTGATGAATGTTGGTTTTGGGTACGTCCCTGCCCTATTTCTTTGGCCGGGACACCGCCGATGACGGTGTCGGCAGGAAAAGACTTCGTCACCACGGCACCGGCGGCGATGACACAGCCGTCACCTATGATTACTCCGTCGAGAATGGAAACCCTGGAGCCAATCCAGCAGTTTTTACCTATGGATATTCCTCTGCGGGTGACCCCCTGATGCCTTATAAGTATCGCAGGATCTTCGTAATTGTGGTTTTCGGGGTGACAGCTGAAGTACTGCCCTACAATACAGTCATCACCTATGGTGAGGCCACCGGCACCACCCAGATAGGCAAACTCCCCTATCCCAACATTGTTGCCTATGGTGATGCCATGGCCGGTGTCCTGCAGTGTCGTAGAGACGATCACCCTGCTGAAATCGCCTATGCTCACATTGTCACCCATCACCAGACCCTGGCGGCCGAGACCACTGAATGTCACCTGCTGACCGGCTTTGAGAAATCTGCCCCAGTGTATGCGGGACAGATATTGAAACCTGACGCCTGAGCCCAGCATCATACCCCTGGGATTCCTTCCATACAGCACTACCTTCAATCCCCGGAACATCCTGTAAGCTATGGTCATAAAAAATGACAGAAGCATGCCACTGTCTACTGCGGGGTCTATGGTAAAATGAGGGTTTCTTTTCCTCACTAAAGATATCAAAAGTGTTTTCATGCCGCTGTAAGTATGGTGGTGATGTCCTGGAGCAGGATGGAAATGGTTTCTTCTCTGACGACGTTATTTACAGAAATATACCTGCTTCCGGCATGTTTTTCAGAAAGTTCGTTAAAAAGTGTTTTGTATTTTTCGGTCAGGGATACTATGGTATTGGCGTCCAGTTCCTGTTTACGGCTGAGGATGACCTCAGGGTCAGCATACAGGAAGTAATTGAGATCTGGCTTGATGAGGCATGTGTATCCGGCCTTGACCAGCCAGGATGGCAGTACGATGTTCGACCTTTTGGAATCATTGATAAAATCAAAATAATACCGGTCGTACAGCACCACCTTACCGCGGGACACATATTTTAGGTAAACATAAAACTGGCCAAAAAGATAATCGGCATAATAGTATCCAAACCTCGCCAACGACGAAAGTGTGCTTTTGTTGGTACCTGTACGTGGCAGTTTACTTACGGATATCTGTTCGGCTTTTTCCCTGCCATGTCTGAGGGCACTGATAATCGGCAATACCGACGGGCGGTGTCTGATGACCACCACTTCCTTACGCAGATTTTTGGTGATTTTCTCTGTGATCTCATGGATGATGGTCGATTTACCGGCTCCATCCACTCCGCTGAAAGTAATCATCATACCATCAAAACGCATCATGTCTTTAATTGTATCCATGCCATATTTTGCAAAACTAATTATTCTTTTAATTCCCTGATTTTCAGTATGTGTGGTCAACAGTGATTTCATCTTTTCCGCTGCAGCGGAATCACCATGATACCAGGACCCAAGCAAACTGTCAGAATTATTTGACTGAGAGACGAGGTTTGCTGCCATGTGCCTGTATTTTTCAGGAACAACTGTGCCGTTTAGTCCATAAAACCATGCCACATATCTGGCTGTATCGGCAGGATTTACATGGCTAATGCCAAAATTGCCTGTGACTGCTCCTGAAATCATCGAGCCTGCATTCATAAAATGGAGGTCTCTTCTTTTGAGTTGATATATCATGTCAAGAGAAATCATCTGCGAGTTTTCCATCCATACCACCAGACTTGTCATATTGGACTTTTTAATCGTGTTGACCTTTGCCACTTTTGGATGGCGGTTAACAAATTTTATCACCTCTGTTGTGACCTTTCTGTCCGTGACTATGTCTATATCTGACGTTTCAGGCCATAATTCCGGAGATGTTGCGGGGAGCTTGAGTCCTGCATAATTTTTACCTTTCAGATGGTCCGTGAGACTGAGGATAAAGGTCTGGCGGTCAGAAAGTATGTTGGAACACAGCATATCCAGGGCTGCATTCCAAGTGTCTGTCATCCAGTAAATTTGTGGATGCCATCTGTCGAGGGCTGTGTATTGTGCCATGGCCGCAGTCACGTGCTGCAACAGATACAGGCTCAGATATTTGTCCATCTGGCCGCTGTCGGCAAAAAGTCTGCCTACGCCGGTCAGCCTCTGGATCATTTCTGTATAAATTACGTTCCATGGTTTTTTATCTACCAGGATGGATTGTTGCATGATAAA
>JAKQGD010000649.1 GCA_029573365.1 Bacteroidota bacterium
AATGCCAGATAATTGATACGCACCAGATTGTTTTGAGGGTAGGCAGCCATGAGTTTTTCGTACTTATTCTGGGCATCGGCATACATCTTGTTGTTTTCATAGGCCACGGCATCCATAAGACCTTTTACGGTAACGCTGACTTTATCATAAATCTGTGAGTCAGAGGCTGCGTTTTTATTAAAATCGAAATCCTCCTTTGTCAGCAGCGAAAACGTCACCGGTACGCTGATAGACCTTTTATTCCCTGCAAATACCTGCCAGTAATATGACTTTTCGGGTTTGAGATTTGACAAATCCATGGTCACACTGTTTGTGTTTGTGGTAGCCTTGTCTATGATGGCAAGGTTTTCGTCAAAAATACAAACCAGGTATTCTTTTACTCCTTTTACAGGCACCCAGCTAAGGGGCACTTTTGTGGCAGGATAGATGCCTCCAGGCGTTGTGATATCAATGTTCATGTCCTGAACCCCCCATCCTTTGTTTTTGGCAGGGTCATCTACGCCCCATCCTTTATTTTTTGCGGGATCCTGTACGCCCCAACCTTTATTTTTATTTCCGTCACCAACACCCCATCCTGTGCCCAGTTTTTTCAGGTTTTTAATTCTGAATTCATTATTTACGGCTCCATTATTGGTAGTAGCCAGGCTGGCCTTAAGATATTCTGCAAAAACGGGGTCAAAATTTAGTGTACTGATGCCTGGCCCTGCCGGCTCGGCTTTGAGTTGAATATTGTTGGTTCCATTAAGAATTTTAAATTGGTTGTTCTCAAGATATACGAGTCTGGAGTTGTCAGTCATTGATATATCTGCAGGCGGATAAAACGCTGTGCCCGGCTTTAAAGCCAACGATTTGCCCTTTTCTATTTTACAAGAAATTTTTCCATCCGCTTCCAGTATAATTACGGGATGTATCTGTTGGGCAGATATTTGCTGCAAACAAGAGGCAACAACAAACATTATAAGTGTCAATAGCTGCCTTAAATCTGCGGTTATCTGAATCTTTGGGAACCTGTAATTATCCATTTTTTTACTTGATTATTGTTTAAAATGAAGATTATATCGTCATATGCCAAAAGCTGGCCTTCGGTAGTTTCTATGGTTGTCACAGGATCATTGTATTCGCTGATGACTTTTTGACGTGGATCTCCCACCTTTATGCCTTTGCTTGTTGTACCTTTATACCCATCTGTGGTCTGTATGAAGGCATACCTTTTCTTTTTGTTTTTGTTGGTCACGTCATCCATAAAAAAATACCTGTATCCATTGACCGGGTCAGAATTCTGAAAAAATATCAGATCGGATGTCACCTCAATCACCCTTGAATTGTCAAATCGGCGTGAGCTAAACAGGCTGTCAAGACTCATATTACCTATGTTGTCTTCGCTGTTTTTAGCCTGACGTAGTATTTTTTTATTTACTTTTTTGCCGTCCAGAGCATCGAGGTTGAGGCTAGCCAGTTGATTTGTTTTTGCCAGTGAACTGAACAGCTCTCTGGCTGCGGATACATTGCCGGTACTGGCCTCAATGATACCCTGTAGAATCAACATATCTTCCAGTGTCTTTTTGTATTTTTTAGGTTGGGCTTTTGCTTTGGGCAATGCCTCCTCTATCAGATAAAACCGTGCCCTAACCCAATCCTTTTTAAGAGCGTAGGCATTTGCCTTGTTCAGATATGCAGGGGCATAATACGGATCGAGATTGATGGCCGAGTTAAAATGCATGATTGCCTGGTCCAGAAATTGGTTGATCATTGTCTGAACAGGTACGGCCGTGTTTCTGCTGCTCTGAAACTGTAAATCCAGCTCAGTGACATATTTAAATTTCAGGCTGTCAGGATGAAACAGTTCCATGGCATTGATGGCAGCAAAAGTGCCCAGATTGTTGTACAATTCACGACTCTGATAAAAATTAAGCACGTAATCGTACACCTGATAAGCCAGGTCAAAATTGCCGCTGGCAGCCAGATAATTACCTAGCTCAAAGGCATCAATAAGAAGGTTGAGTTTTTTGACTGAGCGTCTGCTCAGGGCCATACGGTCTTTTAGTACCGGATAACCGGGCATGTTTTCTTGAAGTTTGTATTCCCTATACAAGGTTTCTATGATGGTGTCTGACTTTTCAAACAATCCATATCCTGCTGTGTAAGCAAGAAAACCACCCAGGTAGTCAGCTTCTGCTTCATTGGCCACACCATCCATGATGATGTCAAGGGTTTTGCCTATTTCCAGGTCACTGTTTTCTTTGGCATAAGCACTACGCCACCCATGTTTTTCGTAGTAGTGAGTCAGTTCATGCCCTAAAAGAAAGGCTAAAGCCTCATCACCAAACCTGTCACAGACATCGTAGGCTTTTTTCTCCAGGATTATGTGATTGGTTTTAAGGTCTATAAAAGCAGCGTGCCCTTCCTGGTCGAGTAAAAAAAGTTCAGGCACCGTAAACCTGAAGTCGCCTCGGGCATTGACCAGGTCATTGTAAATTTTTAAGATTCTGTCATATTCGCGGGTGTGGTTTAGGTTTTCTTCCGTCCCCCGGATGGTATCCCCGTTATTGATTAATGGGAGGGTGCCGATGGCTCTGTTTTGGGCGGAAGCCTGATGACTTAACGTCCACACCAGCAGTAAAATACTCCAGACACGTAAATTCCGGGTCATTGTGTTTGAATTTTTTTGGGGCAAGCCAAAATTAATAAATGCTCCGCTCCTGTCCAAATCATCGTTTGACTATATTGAAAACCAATGTTTTTGTCCCTACTTCCTCATTGCTGCTTTTTTTGACTTTTGTGCCTCTGCTCTGAACCTGAAATGAAGAAGCAAGGATATTTTCGAATGAATTTAAACTTTCAACGCCCCTTGTCGTACGTCCTCTGGTAGAAATAATGTTTTGTAGCTGGAGTGGCTTTTTTGATAAAATGAGTTTCAGGACCTCCCGTCCTTCAGGTTCGGATATCTCGATGGGGTAAGATGTAACATATTTTTCGCCCGGATCGAGAAAGTATTCGTCGGCAGTGTGTCCCAGATCCGTGGCAGGGATGACAAGGTTTATCTGGTTGTTGGGTTGTATGTCAAGCAATGAAAAATAAGCACCACTGAGACCGTTATTTACCACTTCAAAACGTACACATTCGCCATAAAACAGAGAATCAGGGGAGCTTTTTGCAATTTCCATTTTGGAATTGTGGCAATCGACTTTTTTAATCATTAGGCTGAAATCAAACTTTCCTCCTTCATTTTCATAAGTGCGTAAAAACTGACTTTGGGCGTAAGCCCGCACACATTCTCTTATTTCATCGGTCATAACATCCGAAGAGGTGTTTTCGGCGGCCAAAGTCATAATTTCAGTGCCTTCTTTTGTCTCTATTTTCAGATTTCTGTCTCTGCGTAACACATAGAGGTCGGCGTCATCTGTGGCTCCTCTGCTCAGAGGCGTATCTATGGCTCTGCTTATAGCTGGGTATAGCTGGTCTGACTGGTCTACCATATTTTTTACAGACGTTTCCGTAGGCGGCTCACTTCTTTCTTTTATGGCCACTTTATATAGGTTGTCCCCTGCTGCCAGCGAATCAGTAAGCTTTATGGTGCAGGTTGTGAGGTAGCTTTTGACGACTTCCCCGTTTGCGACAGGTTTCTTAGGGTCATCGGTGTAAATTTCTACGGTTGTTCCAGCAAAAACGTCCGTTATGGTGCCAAATCCCCCTGTTACATTGATCCTGTCATTGATGTCAGTGAGCCTGTATTCTTCACTTTTGGCGACAGATGTGCCTCCTAAAAAAGACATACCTTCTGTTCCTTCAAATTGTGGATTTTGTCTGGGCGATGTCATGCTCATCCTTTGCTTTATCCTGGCAAAAACATCGGCCATAGACTCCGATTGCCTGATCTGACCTGTAATAGCCGCAAAGGCATAGCTGAGGCTTCCCACAGGACGGGATTGTTCGTCGCGGGTTTCGTAGTTGAGTTCCCTGGGGCTGGCACCAAAAAAACTGGCCATAGGTGCCATGTCCGCCGCGGTGTCGTTGCGGTCATTTTGTTTTGTATCGGCCTTCTGGCCTGATGGCTTGTAATTAGCCGGTGCCATAATCTTGTCTGTGCCCCTGACCTTGCCCATACCACGTGTGCCTGTGCCGCTGTGGCAGGAGTCGAGAATGAGCAGCACCTGGCCTTTGGGCCCACATTTTTTGCGTATTTCATTGGTTATGCTGCCCAGTTCGTCGTCGAGCATGAGCTTTTGTCCCTCATAAATACCTTTCTTAAATTCCAGAGGAGAATCATATGGTACGATGGCTTCATCAAGGCCATCCACTTCATCGCCATCCTGGTCTGGTATCTGCTGTCCGTGCCCCGAAAAATGGATGTAGACCATGTCACCGGCAGCAGCCCTGGCCGACAGTTGTCTGAAGGCTTCCATAATCCCTGCTTTGGTTGCATTTTTGTCAGCAATCTTTATGATATTTTCTGACCTGAAGCCAAGCCTTCCCAGAGCCGTCTCTATGTGTATGACATCATTCATGCTTGAGATGTCAGGCCATTTTCCTTCTTCAGGGTAGTCGCCTACGGCAATGATAAGAGCATATTTTTCTGCTTTGGGACTGAAAGCCACTAAAACCAGAATCAGGATTGTTGTCAAAAGCCTCATATTCATGTCAGTTGAGCAGGTCATATGAAATGCCGATAAACAGGCCGGCTTCATATCTGGAACGCAGTGGCAGCAGGTTTATAGATCCGTCGAAAGAGTCGCCAGCCTTCATACCCCCGCTTAGCCTTTTGACGCGTGTGCCCATGACACCTGCGGTAAACAAGAATTTTTGCTTCCTCCCTAAAAAAAGTGTAGGGCCTCCAAAAAAAGCCAGAGATTCGAGGCCTGCACCGCTCAGCAGTGGGAAACCGATACCAAACGAACCACCAAAACTGGCCTGGCTGAGAGTCTTTCTGCTTATATGGGCAAATGAGACCAATGACGGAAAAAAGTCGTCCGTCCTGTCCTGGACAATGACATCATTGATGATGCTGTATTCGTAAGTGGCACTTGTCATTTTTGAAAACGACAGTCCCAGACTGCCTGATATTTTCCATCCCCCTGTGACAGGGACATTCTGGTCGTAGGTTTTACTTTGCTTCATCTTTCCTGCCTCATCTCTGGCATACAAACTGATCGTCAGAGCCATGGCATCGTGACCTGCCTGCACAGGTGGAAAACTATATTTAAAGATGTCACCCTGCATCTCTTCGTAATTACGCCTCAGGTAGGACAGTGTATTGCTGCTTTCACTAAAATACTGGTCGAGCATCCTGCTGTCCACTTTGGGCTCAATGAGTTTTTTTTGGACCGCCGACATGGCCTTGGTGAGGCTGTCTGTTTTGGAAATCATAAACTCCAACTGTTCATCTTCGTCGTCGTTGCTTAAGACTGACATCTTATTGGCCATAGCCTGCCAGCGGCCGGCAAGGTTTTTATACTGTTCCAGCGACGTATTATAGGTGTCCATGGTTTCCTGGATCTCATTCTTTTTCATGGACTGGTTTACCAGGTCCGTAATAGATATTTCTTCGCCGGGAGTTTTGGCAAAGGCGTGGTTGATTTCTTCAAGTGCCAGTTGCCGGATACGTGACGGACGCAGCAATTTGTTTTGCTTGAACTTTTCCAGATCCTCTACTGCCAGTTTCCTGCTCATGACTGTGGTGTTAAAAAGTTCCAGTTTTTTTGCACTGCTGTGCAACCTGGATTCTGTGATTTCCATTTCGTTTGAAAGCTGTAAAAATTCGTTTTTAGCCTGCAAGACCTCTGCAGATGCACCCCGTGACCCAGGAATATTGAGTAAGGCCCCTTTGATGCCTGACCCAGCATTGAGCCCCCCGAACAGCTTACCTATACCGCCAAAACTTCCGCTTTGGGCTCCGACCTCACCCGCAAGGGCCTCAGATTTTTGTGCATAGCTGACGGCTTTGACATCGAGAGAGGCTTCCATCAGGTATGGGTTAAACTCGCTGATGACTACATATATATTTTCTCCGTCTTTTACAGCGGGTTTGACTGTCCTGACGCCGTTGCGTAAATATGTGACCTCATTGGTATATGCATCTATCCTGAGAGTCAGGCCATCTTGTTGCTGACCATAAGTCATTTGTACGATCAAAAACAACCACAGAAATAACGAATATTTCATGGTAACGGGGTTTGTAATACAAATATAATGTTATTTAATTTAGAAAAGTAAAAATGTCTGATAAACTTATGTTCGGTGCAGTCTTTGACGTCCGGGATTGGTAAATTAAATATAATGATTGATGCCCAAAGTAGATTATTTTTTTGTTTTTAATGCTTTGTAGTCAATGGCTCAAACAAAATCTAAAGATCTGGTGTATATAGGACGCAATAACAAAATGCAATTATGAGATATTTTTTAATCATGCTTATGTGGGTATGTCTGGGCTTACCCGTGGTGTCTCAGTCCGGAGTGATAAAAGGACGCATTACCGACAAACTCTCAAACGAATCCATCATAGGGGCCAACGTCATTATCACAGACACTGAACTGGGCACAGTAACTGACCTTGATGGCAATTATATAATCGACGATCTTAAGCCTGGATTGTATTCCATACAGGTGAGCTACATAGGATACCAAACGGTCACCCAGTCAGAGATAGAGGTGCAGGGCATCAGGCCCACCATCCTTGATTTTGCACTGGAAGTCAATGCAAAACAACTCGACGAGGTGGTGGTCAAAGCTTCATCGTTTCGCAAAACGGCCGAAAGTCCCGTTTCCTTACGCACCATTGGAGTATCCGAAATCAAACGAAATCCGGGAGGCAACCGTGACATTTCACGCGTCATACAATCATTGCCGGGGGTAACATCTACCGCATCTTTCCGCAATGACCTCATCATCAGAGGTGGTGCTCCCAATGAAAACAGGTTTTATATCGACGACGTAGAGGTGCCTGTGATCAATCATTTTGCCACGCAGGGTTCATCTGGTGGTCCCGCCGGCATCATCAACGTAGATTTTATCCGCGAAGTGGATTTTTTCAGCGGAGCCTTTCCGGTCAACAGAGGCAATGCACTAAGTTCTGTTTTCAATTTTAAATTTCGAGAAGGCAGGGATGACCGGCTTGGACTCAATGCCATCGTTGGTGCCACGGACATAGGCGTGACCGTAGACGGGCCTGCAGGGGATAAAAGCACGTTTCTGGTTTCTGCCAGACGCTCGTACCTCCAGTTTTTATTCAAAGCCCTGGGTCTTCCTTTTTTACCCACCTATACCGACTTCAACGCCAAGTATAAATACAAGATTGACAATAAAAACGAAATAACATTTATTGGCCTGGGAGCCATAGACGATTTCACCCTCAACAAGGAAGCCAATGATACAGAGGCCAAACAGTTTATTCTCGACAGATTGCCCGTAAATACCCAATGGAATTATACCAACGGACTGGTTTACAAGCACTTCGGTGATGAGTCATTTACAACTTTTGTACTTAGCCGCAATATGCTGAACAATGAGGCAGTCAAATACCTCAACAATGACGAAACGAATCCCCAAAATCTGGTCCTCGGCTACAAATCCCAAGAGATAGAAAACAAACTCAGAATCGAGCACAGCATGACCGCAGGTACCTGGCAGGTCATGACCGGAGGAGGTTACGAGTATGTTAAATACAACAACAATACAAACAATAAAATATTTACGGCAGCCGGCCCTGAAGAAATACTATTTAATACCGACATATCGATGCACAAATATGCCCTATTCGGAAGTGCAAGCAGAAAATTTTCAGACGATAAAATACAACTTTCACTCGGTGCACGTTTCGATGGTAACAGCTATTCATCAGACATGAGCAATCCTCTGAAACAATTTTCGCCCCGGTTGTCTCTGTCATGGAAATTAAGCGAAAAGACAGCCTGGAACTTCAATACCGGCAGGTACTTCCAGCTTCCACCTTACACAGCCCTGGGTTACACTGCCGGTGGCGAACTCGTCAATAAAGCCAACAACATCAAATACATAGGGGTGACTCATCTTGTCACGGGCCTCGAATACAATTACAATGATTATGGCAGGGTTACGGTCGAGGGATTTTACAAGTGGTACACCAACTATCCGCTTCTTCTGCGTGAAAACATATCACTGGCAAACCTGGGAGGTGACTTTGGAATCATAGGTAACGAACCCGTCATTCCATCATCAAGCGGGCGAAGTTATGGCATGGAATTTTTGGTGCAACAGCGGCTGTACAAAGGTTTTTATGGCATCCTTGCCTACACATTGGGGTGGTCTCAGTTTACCAATACTGATGATAAATATACAGCCAGCAGCTGGGACGCCAGACATATCGTAAACCTTACCATGGGTAAAAGACTGGGCCGCAACTGGGAAATAGGCATAAAATACAGATTGCAGACAGGATTGCCGGGCACACCATTCAGTGCTGATTCTGATCTTGTAGTCAACTGGGACAGGAACTTTGCTGGCATTCCGGACTATACCAGGATCAATTCTTTACGCAATGGTACCTTTAATGCTCTGGATATGAGGATCGACAAAAAGTGGTTTTTTAAAGGGTGGGACCTCAACGTCTTTTTTGATGTTCAGAATGTCACTGCCAGTGCCATAGGCAGGGATGTACTTATACTGAACAGGCCCGTGGACGAAAACGGCAAACCCATAGGCGGAGGCATCATCGTCAATCCTGACGCTCCTCAGGCACAACAGAGATATCGCCTCAAAACCATAAATGATGCTACCGGCACGGTGCTGCCTACGATAGGGCTGGTATTGAGCCTCTGACGTTTAGGTTTGTTTTGTTGGCAAAATACTTTTCCAGCACCTCTTC
>JAKQGD010000180.1 GCA_029573365.1 Bacteroidota bacterium
AAATGGCAACTGCACAGGAGGATAGCCTTGCACATCATCAGGGCTACCGGCACAGGAGGCGACAGGCTGGTACTGGGTTTTATCCTGGCTACAGGGCTCATCAGCATGTGGCTGTCCAATACCGCCACCACTATGATGATGTATCCCATTGCCTTGTGTGTCATCACGGTCATCTCCCGCGAACGGCAGGAAGGGGCCAACTATGCCCACTTCAATCTGACAATCATGCTGGCCATAGCCTATGCTTCCAATATCGGAGGTATAGCCACCATCATCGGTACACCGCCCAATGTAGCCTACATCGGATACATCAGAAACAAATATGGCATGGAGATAGACTTCATGAGCTGGATGGCAGTATGCCTGCCCCTTGCCATTATTTTGCTCGGGTGCCTTTACTTTGTCATGGTCAGGTGGCTGTATCCCAGTGGCATCAAAGTCGATAAAACATCTGCACAGTATATTCGTGAAGAAATAAGCAGTTTGGGGCCACTAACGGTACCTGAAACCAGGGTATTGGCCATCTTTCTGCTTACAGCGGGTATGTGGATATTCAGGTCTCTGATCAATCAAATGCAGGCCTGGATCAAGCTGGATGATACCATCATTGCTCTTGTGGGAGCGGTCTTGTTGTTTTTAGTTCCTGCGGGTGCTGATTCCGAAAAAAAAACTTCAGAGCCCCTGCTCACCTGGGAAGACACAAGCCGCATGGCGTGGGGCATACTGCTGCTTTTTGGCGGAGGCATATGCCTGGCACAGGCTCTGGAAGAGGCAGGCCTGATAAGTCAAATGGGTAAGTGGCTCGGCAATGTCAACACAGGGCCATGGGGTTTGGTATTGCTTATAGCACTGATTTCCATATTTTTGAGTGAGGTGATGAGCAATGTGGCACAGGTCATCGTCTTCGCACCTGTGGTTTCTGCCATGGCAGACAATATGGGCCTGGACCCGCTGTTGCTGGGCGTACCTATGACGCTGGCAGCCAGCTGTGCCGGTATGCTGCCTATGGGCACGCCTCCTAATGCCATTGTCTTTGGCAGCAACCACATCAGGATGAAAGACATGATTAAAGTCGGCTTTGTCATGAATATTCTTGCTGTGCTTTTTATTACCCTTTTTATGATGTGGGTAATGCCGTGGGTCTTTGGCTAAAGTATATGTGGCGATTTGTTTTATTTGTTTTATTTGTCAATTTGTCAATTTGTCGATTTGTCAATTTGTTGAATTGTTGATTTGTTTTATTTGTTAAATTGTGGAATTGTTGAATTGTCAATTTGTTTATTTGCTTTATTTGTCGATTTGCCAACCACCCAACATGCCAATACGCTAACACGCCAACCACCCAATACGCTAACACGCCAACCACCTAACTCGCTAACACGCCAACCACCTAACTCGCTAACACGCCAACCACCCAACACGCCAACCACCCAACACGCTAACTCGCCAACACGCAATCAGACACCTCCAAGCAATTCCTTCACCATGGCGGCGATGGCCTTTCCTTCGGCTTTGCCGGCAAGACGCTGATTTGCCAGGCTTATGACCTTTCCCATTTCCTTCGCGGAGGTTGCTCCTGTTTCGGTGATTATGGTGCGAATGGCATCCTTAAGTTCTTCTTCTGAGAGTTGTAAAGGCAGGTATTTTTTGATGACCGCTATTTCTTCCCTTTCGGTGACAGCCAGATCCTCGCGGCCTTGTTTTTCGTAGATGTCTAGGGAGTCCTGTCGCTGTTTAACCAGTTTCTGGAGGAGTTTTATCTCGGAGGCAGTATCGAGTTCATTGCCGCTACCGTCGGTTTTAAACAGCAGGATGGCAGCCTTGATGGCTCTGATGGAACGCAATGCTGCCTGGTCTTTATTTTTCATTGCCTCCTTGAGGTCATTGTTTATTTTTGATTCGAGGTTCATGGTTGTGAATTATTGATTTCTGTTTGAGTCAATTTTTTGGTGATATCAACAAAATCTGCTACGCTTAGTTGCTCTGGACGCTGGAGAAAAAAGGGGTCATTCAGCATTTCAGGATCCTTTGCCAGGGGTTTTAGAGTATTACGCAGCATCTTGCGTCTCTGACCAAAAGCCGTTTTGACGACTGTCCTGAAGAGTTTTTCGTCGCAGCCCAATTCCTGTCCTTCTATTCTTGTCAGTCTGATGACAGCAGAGTCAACCTTGGGCGGCGGGTTAAAAGAATTCGGCCCTACTTTTAGGATTAACTCACCGTGATAATAAGCCTGTACGAGTACGCTAATGACACCGTAGGTTTTGGAGCCGGGCGGAGCTACCACTCTTTCTGCTACTTCCTTTTGAAACATACCCACCATCTCCGGCACCAGTTCGCGGTGATTGACCATTTTGATGAGGATCTGCGAAGAGATATTGTAAGGATAATTACCAATAATCAAAAAGGGGTCTCCGTCAAATACCCGCGACAAACTTAGTTTGAGAAAATCCAAAAAAATGATTTTGTCCTGGCCAATAATGTGGTGTTTGACGAGATAATTTACCATATCCTGGTCGGCTTCTACGACCCTTAGGTTAATATCCTGTTTTGCCAGGTATTTGGTGAGTACACCTTTCCCGGGTCCGATTTCGAGTACATTTTTGACTGTAAGTGATTTGTTAAGGCTGCCGGCTATTGCGGAAGCGATAGACTCATCAGTAAGGAAATGCTGCCCGAATGACTTTTTGGCTTTCATAATTTTTTAAGAGACCGTAATTAAGTGACACGGCACAGAAACTAAATGCAAAACTCAGGTAAAGGTTTTGTCATGGTTCTTTTCTAGTGTTATAAGCGTCCTTCTTTTTATGAAAACGGCCTGCGGCGATAATTAGGTGTGCCATTTGATTTATGGAAAGTGAAAAAAGCTTTTATAATTCGAACGGTTTTTATTGTAATTTTCTGTTTAATATGTTTAATATACATTTTATTTGCATCTGCGAATGTGTACATTGTTTCCAATACCTGTCAGGACATGAAAACTCGGTTGTTTTTAAAATTGATTGTGCTTTTATGTAGCATTACATCATTAAATTCACAGCAAATCCCGGAGCTTGTCTGGACTTACCTGCCTACAAACAGCTCACAACAGTTTTACACACCATGTGTAAAATTAAATTCTGAAAATGATATAATTTTTGCTGGAAGGTACCAGGGGAGCATGGATTTTGATGACGGAGAAAAAGAACTTTTACTCAAAGGAAAATTTTTTATTGCTAGATTAGGCCAAAACAAACAAGTCAAATGGGTTAAAGCCATCGACAGTTATGGTGTCGATCATGAAGGGGATATGTATGTCGATAATTATGACAATATATATCTGTGCGGCACATTTTACTGGACCGTAGATTTTGACCCCGGCCCTGGAGTATTTAATCTAACCAACGAATCCGGCGGAACCAAAGGCTTTGTTGTCAAGTTTGATAAGGATGGAAATTTTGTGTTTGCAGTAAAACTCGGGGAAGGTTCCAGAGAATCAAGGGCCCTAAAAATTTATGCGGACAAGAATCAAAATATATTAGTGCTTGGCTATTTTCATGGCCAGGTAGATTTTAATCCGGGAGGTACGGGAGGAAATGTTACGTCCAGGGGCGAAGCGGACATTTATCTTTTAAGTCTCACCAAAAATGGAAGCTTCCAATGGATAAACACCATAGGCAATGGTGAATACGATTATGGATATGACATAAAAACCGATGATCAAAACAATATTTATATTACCGGAAATTACTTTTACGACACTGATTTTGATCCCGGCCCCAATGAATATGTTTTAAAGGGATATGGCTCGAGTGACGGGTTTATAGCCAAGTACTCCGAAAATGGGCAACTATTATGGGCTAAGTCACAGGGTTGCGGCGGCTATGATTATGGACAGGCATTGGCCCTGGATGCAGACAATAATGTTTATGTAGGAGGACTGTTTAGCTCGAATTGTAATTTTGACACAGAGGGCCTATCGGCATATTTTACCAATCGGGGATGGTTTGACTTATTTCTCATAAAATATACCGAAAACGGAGATGTCCTTTGGGCAAGGACCATCGGAGGAGTCAAGGCTGACATTTTAACAGCGATGGTAGTTGACCCGGCTCAAAACATTGTTTTTATTGGGAATACAAATACAATTGCCTTGTTTGAAACGACGACCAATGACCTGATCATCCAGAGTCATGAAAAAAGTTTGCTGTTGGCAAAGTATAATCCTCAAGGAAATAAAATCTGGACGGCCAACATCGGAGCCACAGGGAATAACTTTTCAAGGTCTATCACTTTGGACAGGAGCGGGTATTTGTATGTGGCGGGAAATTATGCAGGACAGGCTGATCTGAACCCTGAACCAGGGGTGCAGCTGGGCCCCAAGGCAGCAGTTATGGACTTATTTTTGGTAAAACTCAAACATTGTAATGAAGAGCATACAGAGGAAGAGATATCCAGTGCTTTCCCGTATAAAACGGCCTCCAATAGGATATTGACCGAGTCAGGAGTTTACGTCGATACTATTACAACCATATCTGGATGCAGACGCTTTACTACAATACGGTATAAAAATCTTAACAAGATTGAAGCACTCGAAAAGATTAAATTGGGACCTGTACCCTGCACAGACGACCTGTTTTTATACCTCCCAGAACCAATGCCAGGCCTTGAAACGACATTATATACGATAGATGGAAAATTTATAACCATTCAAAAACATGGCACCGAAACCATCCTGAAGGTTGCCGCTGCCCAACTTATTCCGGGTTCTTATATTCTTGAGATAAAACACAGTGAAACCCGAGTTTACCGTAAGGTGGTAAAACAAAAATAAGCTAAAAATTAAATCATTACTGGGAAAGAAAAGGATGTTTCAATCCCGAATAGGATTTCAGCACAGCTTTGGCACTGCCTACAGATAGAGGAGACTCGATGAGGAGGGGGAGTTTGTTCTCATCATTGGTGACCCAGACATTCATCCTGTTTCCGTCTTTAAACACATTGCCGGTGACCAGATCGGGTATAACCTTGAGGGTATTAAAAGTGCCCAGGTCTTTTATGTCAAAGCCATCATATTTGCCTGCATATCTGACTTTGATGGGATATATGGTCTCGTCAAATAGGATTTTGGTAGGAATCATGTCACCGGGCTTGTGCTTGTTTACATTGATGTTTCTCATAAAATACAAAACCGACAGCAGATCGTGGGTACAGTTGTTGATGGGTATGACCTTACGTTTTGCCGTGCTTTTGTCCGGACCGTTGTAGCTGATGGCCATGAGTTTGTTCTGGTCAAAGGCCAGACTGTCGTACCTCCTGTAGTTGCCTTCCTCTACTTTGCGGACAAAAGTCCTGGGATACATGGTCTTTTTGTCTATTACACTGTGGAAATAGTCCCGCACCCTAAAAAAAGCATCATAACCTTTGTAGGTTTTGCCGGTGACGGTTACTTCATAAGTGTCCTTGTTTTCCCGGACGATAAACTCGGCTTCGCCCGCAGGCACCCACACAAATTCCCAGTTGTAGTAGGCTTTATACACCAGCCTTTCTGTGCCTCCCATAGCTGTGTTTTCTATGAAACACTCTTCCTCAGCTATGCTACCCGGCATAACCCAGGCACTTGCAAGCCACCAGACAGCCACGATACCGATGATAAGGGCCGGGTATGTTATGTTATATTTTTTCATCTCCATTCAAAACTGCTTTTAGACGACAAAAATTTCCAAAAGAGTGGTAATAAATTGTTATTTTATTGCTAAAAGCCGTGAAAAACATCTAACCGGGCATGATGGAACCGTAAAATATACGCCTAAGAAAGCCTGAGCTCGAGAATATTTCCCATTTCATAACAGATACGGCAGCGGGGTTCGTATTTGTCTTTTTCGCCGAGGACCACTGTATCCTGTTCTGTCGAGAGTCTGTACGAATGGGTGGCAAGGTTACCACAATGAGGGCAGATGGCGTGCACTTTTGTGATGTATTCGGCTATGGCCAACAATGAAGGTATGGGTCCGAAGGGCCGGCCTTTAAAATCCATGTCGAGGCCAGCTACGATCACTCTGACACCTTTGATGGCCAGTTTCTGGCATACCTCCGGCAATTTGTCATCAAAAAACTGGGCCTCGTCTATGCCTATGACATTTACGTCTCTTACATGGTCAAAAATATCCTGACTGGAAACCACAGGAATAGAATCGATGGCGTTTTCGTCATGGGAGACCACTTTGATGACGTCATACCGGGTGTCTTTTGACGGCTTGAATATCTGTACCTTCTGATTGGCAATCCTGGCTCTTTTGAGCCGCCTGATTAGTTCCTCGGTTTTGCCAGAAAACATGGAGCCGCAAATGACCTCTATCCATCCGCTGCGTTGTCCTTTAAAATGAGGCTCGAGAAACATTTCTGACACATTTTGACACAAATTAAAAAATATTTTGCCGGAATTTGCATTTAAACTCCAAGGTACCTGCATGAAAAATGTTATTTTGTCATAAAAAGTGCCCTTTACATGTATTTGGTACAAATATTGTGATTTTTTTTAATAATTTGACAATCAATCTAAAATGGACATCAATAGTTTCAGAAAAAAACTGCAAAAGATATCTGCCCTGTCAGATAGCATCAATGACGACGGCACCATGTCACCACTGGAACGGGACTTGCTCCTGAGTTATATACGGGATTTGTATGAAGCGGCCCTTGGAGACAGTCTTGCTACAGTAAAAATCGCGGCACCGGCAAAACAGCCTGTCAGAGAACCTGAAAAGGAAGTGGCACCTCCTGCTCCCAGGGCACATGTTCCCGAACCTGCACCTGCTCCGGTACCTGTGGCAGAACCCCCAAAGGTAACAGTGTCTGAGCCAGTCGCCATTCCTGAGCCAATCGCTGTGCCCGAACCTCCCAGGCCGGTTGTCAAAACGACCGTCGTTGCTACTGACAAGGCAGCCATGGATGAGCTTTTTGCCGAGGATGTTATCACCGACCTGTCTGACAGACTTGCTCACACTCCTGTCAAGGACCTTATGAAGTCGATGGGCATAAACGAACGGATATTTACTCAACAAGAGCTTTTTGGCAACAACCAGCAGGCATTTAACGAGACGCTCCAGCAGCTAAATAATTGCTCATCTTTTGGCGAAGCCAGGCAATATCTCCTCGAGCATGTGGTTCCAAAATTTGACTGGACACATGACAGCAAAGTAAAAAAGGCAGCCACCTTCATCAAGCTGGTGAGGAGAAAGTATGCCTGACGCTAAGACATGAACAAAGACGATATAAAGTTTATATCCCAAATCAGGCTCCCACTCATGTGGACAGCCCTCTTGTGGTTTATAGAAGCTGCAAAACACCTTTTTGGGCTTAGGCTGCAGGAGTTTGGCATCTACCCCCGCGAGTTCGAGGGCATTTTCGGTATTTTCACAGGTCCTTTTGTACATGGCAGCTGGGGGCACCTGGCATCCAATACCTTGCCCTTGCTGGCTCTGGTTACTATGATGGTCATGTTTTACCCTAGGGCAGCCATGCAGGCCATGGTCTGGATTATGATAGGCAGCGGAGCCATGGTCTGGCTGTTTGCACGACCGGCCTACCACATAGGTGTCAGTGGTGTGATTTACGGGTTGGTGGCCTTTTTGTTCTGGACAGGTGTATTTAAAAAAAGTGCAAAATCGACGGTCTTATCCCTTATCGTGCTGACCCTGTATGCCGGAAGTGTGGAGAGTATGTTTCCGGGCGTGGAGGAAAAAATTTCGTGGGAAAGCCACTTGTTTGGGGCCCTTGTAGGCCTGGCGGTTGCCTTCCTTTATAGAAACGTAGCCGAGGATGACGAAAAACAAGACCTCCCTTCCTGGGCCGGCGAAAATCACGAAAAACAATATTTCCTGCCCAGGGATGCCTTTGAAAAGACTAGGTGGGAAAGGTACTACGAATACGTTCAGAGCACACAGTCGGGCACAGGAGAAATTACCCCTTGATCATATATAATAACCCTTTCAGACTTAATTCATTATCTTGTGCCTTTAAATCGGTATGGTAGATATCAAAAAAATACATAACCGGAAAATGGAGACACCTGTAGCAGGTATTTCGACGATTTTATGCCCTTTGGGCATAATTATCATTGGAGCAAGCGATAAAGGCCTGAGATATATCAGCATTTCGAAAGACGGATCTATTCCGCCCGTCGGCGAAAATAAACACTCAGCCGAGGCAAAACGACAGCTCTCTGAATACTTTGACAGAAAGAGAGATACATTTGATGTGGCTCTGGACCTGGAAGGTTACACGGCATTCCAGCAGCGGGTGTGGCAAAAGCTGACAGAAATCCCATTTGGTAAGACCATCAGCTACGCAAATCTGGCTACAACACTTGGTGACTCCAAATGTATACGGGCAGCGGCTGCAGCCAATGGAAAAAATCCCATACCCGTCATCATTCCCTGCCATAGGGTGATAGGTTCTGACGGCTCATTGACGGGTTTTGCTTTGGGTCTTGACGTAAAGCAGTTTCTTCTGACTCTGGAAAATGATGCCAGATTCGGCACGAAGCAGGCTGTGATGCAGTTTTAAAAAACCCTATAGTTTTATACCAGCATTTCAAAAAGCATAGGATTGTTGTTTAAGTACTCGAAGTCGATCCCTGCAGTTGTCATCCTGTCTGTCAGCAGCTTCACATCATCGGCACTTTTAAATTCTATGCCTACAATGGCCGGCCCTGTGTCCCTGCTTGTTTTTTTGGTGTATTCAAAACGTGCTATGTCGTCGTCAGGTCCCAGGAGTTGTAAAAAATCACGCAGGGCTCCTGCCCTTTGCGGAAAGCGGATGATGAAGTAGTGTTTTCTGCCTTCCCATAGCAGGGCACGTTCTCGGATCTCCTCGGTGCGTGTGATGTCATTGTTGCCACCACACACTATGATGACCACGTTTTTCCATCGTATTTCTTCGCGGTAATCATCGAGTGCTGCAAAACTGATGGCTCCGGCAGGCTCCACGACGATGGCCTCGTCGTTGTACAAAGATAAGATGGAGGAGCATATTTTACCTTCGGGTATGAGCCGTATGTCATCTATTACTTCCCTGCAAATACCGTAAGTCAGGTCTCCTACCTGCTTGACGGCTATACCATCGGCAAAGGAATCAATGTGCTCAAGTAGTACGGGGCTTTTGTTTACAAGAGCTCTTTCGAGGGCAGGAGCACCTTCGGCTTCCAGGGCGATTATGCGGGTAGAAGGACTTTTTTGTCTGAACCATGACCCGACACCTGCCAGCAGGCCTCCTCCGCCCACAGCCACAAAGAGTACGTCTACAGGCACCTTAATGTCCTCGAGGATTTCACGGGCTATGGTGCCTTGTCCGGCGATAACCTCAGGATCGTTAAACGGGTGTATATACGGTATTCCTGAGCTGACAGCATGGTCGAGGGCCACCTTGCTTGCATCGTCAAAGGTGTCTCCAATGAGCCTTATATCTACCCAGTCACCACCGAAATGTTGTACTTTACTGATCTTTTGTTTGGGAGTCGTTGTGGGCATATAAATGGTGCCATGAGCACGCAGTGCAGCACAGGCAAAAGCCACGCCCTGGGCATGGTTGCCGGCACTGGCACAGATGACCCCTTTAAGGAGTTGTTCCTCAGGCATCATCTTCATCTTATTGTATGCTCCCCTGATTTTAAATGAACGTACAGGCTGCATATCCTCCCGTTTGAGAAAAATATTACATTCATACTTTCTGGACAGGTTGGCATTGTGGAGCAGCGGTGTCCTGGATGCAACATCCCGGATATTGAGGGCTGCCCTTTCTATAAATTCAGCAGGAATCATTGGGTGTCTTTGGTATTGAAATATATTTTGCCATTCCACCAGTTTTTTTCGATGACGGCATCGTATTTGGCATAAAAAAGGAGGGCCGGCTGATTCCAGTCGAGCACCTGCCATTTGGCCTGTAGAGCCCCCAGTTTTTTAGCTTCTTCCAGATAAGCATCAAATAACATTTTGCCTATGCCTGCCTGCCGCAAGGCGGGTTTTACATAAAAATCCTCCAAAAACAGACATTTGCCTTTCCATGTCGAAAACGTCAGGTAATAAAGTGCAATGCCCACAATCTCTCCATTGGCATCGGCTACGGTGACGTCGATGAGTTTTTGGCTAAAAGCCTCGACATATGCTCCGACATCAACAGTGACAGCCTCTGGCTCTTTTTCGTATGCCGCCAGTTCGCAAACAAGTCCGTATACAGCTTCCATATCTGCCACTGTCGCTTTTCTGATTTTGACTTCCATCTTGTTTTGATTGTCAGGCCAAAAGTAAGATTTGAGGTACACATAATAAAATAATTTCCGTACGATAAGTCAGGCCATAGGCGTATACACCGCCTTTTGATGTTCAAAAATTACCGACATCTGATGGGACAATGTTGTTTCCTTTGTTTTAAGGAGAATCTTTCTTAATTTTGCCGCAGTTTTAAAAAATCAATAAGTTATATGGCCAGCACATCAGATATCAGAAATGGTTTATGTCTGAATTACAACGGAGATATTTACACGATTGTAGAGTTTTTGCATGTAAAGCCCGGAAAAGGCAATGCATTTGTACGTACCAAGCTTAAAAGTCTGACCACAGGCAGGGTGGTGGACAATACTTTTCCTGCAGGACACAAGATTGACGATGTGAGGGTGGAAAGGAGGAAGTTCCAGTACCTTTACAACGACGAGGCGGGGTACCATTTTATGGACAACGAAACCTATGATCAGGTAGCTCTCAATGAAGCCATGATCGAAAGGCCAAACCTGCTGAAGGAAGGCGGCGAAATGGAAATTCTTTTCCATGCCGAAAAAAACATACCGCTTACAGCAGAAATGCCTGCCAATATCATCCTGGAGGTCACCTATACTGAGCCTGGTGTGCGAGGTGATACAGCCACCAACGTGACCAAGCCGGCTACTGTAGAAACAGGGGCAGAAGTCAAAGTGCCCATCTTTATAAACCAGGGAGACAAGATTAAGATAGACACAAAGACAGGCACATACCTCGAAAGGGTCAAAGCATAATAACCTAATAAAACATTTGTCACATGACATTCAATGAAATTCAGGAGCTAATCAAATTGGTCAATAAGTCCAGCCTTACAGAATTCAGACTCAAGGACAAGGACTTTGAGGTAGTCATCAGGACAGAGAAATATCACAAAGGGGCAGGACAAACATTTGTCGCCCAACCACCTGTAGTCACATCCCTGCCTCCGATAATACAGGCATCGGCTCCGGCAGCAACTCCGGCACCGGTCCGAGCCCAGGAAAACGACGTTACTCCACCTGCTGCAGAACCATCGAAGGGCAAAAACCTCATAGAGATCAAGTCGCCGATTGTAGGTACTTTTTACCGTTCACCGGGACCTGACAAACCTTTATTTGTCAAGGTGGGAGAGCCGGTAAAACAAGGTGATGTGGTGTGTATCATAGAAGCCATGAAACTCTTCAACGAAATAGAAAGTGATGTTACAGGTACCATAGTCAAAGTATTGGTGGAGGATGCTTCGCCGGTAGAATACGATCAGGTGCTGTTCTTGGTAGAAGCCTGATTGCCCATAGGCTGAGGCATAACTTTTTGGGTTAATCTTATATTAGAATCATCATGTTTAATAAGATACTGATAGCCAACAGAGGAGAAATAGCTCTGAGGATCATCCGCACATGCAAGGAAATGGGCATAAAGACTGTGGCCATATACTCCAAGGCGGATGCTGACAGCCTTCACGTGAGATTTGCTGATGAAGCGGTGTGCATAGGCCCTCCTGCCTCGTCAGAGTCATATCTGAATATCCCCCGCATCATGGCCGCTGTGGAGATTACCAATGCAGATGGTGTGCATCCGGGATATGGTTTTCTGGCCGAAAATGCCAATTTTTCGGAGATATGTAAGCAGTCGGGAGTCAAGTTTATCGGCCCCACGGCTGAGATGATTTCAAAAATGGGAGACAAGGTCACGGCCAAGGAAACCATGATCAAAGCCGGAGTACCGGTGGTGCCGGGTTCTGAAGGGTTGCTCAAAGACGTGAAGCAGGGCACTAAAATAGCAAAGCAGATAGGTTATCCTGTCATGCTCAAAGCTACCGCCGGCGGTGGCGGTAAAGGTATGAGAATCGTCCAGAACGAAGACGAGTTTGAAGATGCCTGGAACAGTGCCCGCAAGGAAGCCAAGGCTGCCTTTGGCAATGATGGTATCTATATCGAAAAATTTGTGGAGGAGCCACGACATATCGAGTTTCAGATTATTGGTGACCAATTTGGTAATGTCATCCACCTTTCGGAAAGGGATTGCTCCATACAAAGAAGACACCAAAAGCTCGTAGAAGAAAGCCCATCACCGTTTATGACCCCTGAGCTCAGAGAAAAAATGGGAGAGGCAGCTGTTTTGGCCGGAAAATCCATCAACTACGAAGGGGTGGGAACCATAGAATTTCTGGTGGACAAGTACCGCAATTTCTACTTCATGGAGATGAATACCAGGATCCAGGTAGAACACCCTGTTACCGAGGAAGTGATAGACCATGACCTCATCAAGGAACAGATTAAGGTAGCAGCAGGAATTCCAATCTCAGGCAAAAATTACTACCCTACCATGCATGCCATGGAATGCCGCATCAATGCCGAGGATGTACTCAATGGTTTCAGGCCCAACCCAGGCAAGATCACATCGTTTCACAGCCCTAAAGGCCATGGTGTCAGGGTCGATACCCATGTGTATGCCGGCTATTCTGTGCCACCGTTTTATGATTCCATGATCGCAAAGCTTATTTGCAAAGCACAATCCAGGGAAGAGTGCATAAAAAAGATGCAACGGGCTCTGGATGAATTTATCATCGAGGGCATACGTACGACGGTACCTTTTCACAAGGCATTGATGAAAAATGAAGCGTTCAGGGCCGGTGACTTCAATACCGGATTTATGAATACATTCAATCTCGAAGATTGCGTTGAATGATTCTGACCGTATAACACGACAGTCATGAACGGGTTCTGGCGATTGATGACCCGAATCAGAAATTACAAAAGACAGTTTTTTCTGAGTGTTGTTTGCAATATATTGCTATCAGTTTTTACTGTTGTCAGCATCCCGGTGCTTATACCGTTTTTCCAGATTCTGTTTGGTAGAGTTACCCCGGTCGGGACCAAACCCCAGAGCAGCGACATCAGCCAGTGGGCCACCTATTATATGTCAGGGCTGATAGACAATTACGGACGTGACAAAGCTCTGCTTACAGTGTGTCTGCTCGTCATTGTCGTTTTCTTTTTCAAAAACCTGTTCAGGTATCTGGCACTGTATTTTATGACTCCTCTGCGGTACGGCATTATATACGACCTCCGCAAAGAGCTGTATGAAAAATT
>JAKQGD010000016.1 GCA_029573365.1 Bacteroidota bacterium
TTCCTGCAGGTATGTACAACGACCCTTGTATATTGATCAACAAATCCGTAGTTTTCAGACCTGTAGGTGGGATGGTATCGATCCAGTGTCTGGAAATGAACGGAGACGATAAAATTATGTTGCTGGATGGTAATCTTACCATTGTGCAGTTGACTCTTGCGGATGGCCTTATTCGTACCAACGGAAATAACCTGAAATGCGGCAGCATCTCCGGCGGTAGTGCCAGCTCGTATGTGGTCACGGATTGAGGGGAATGGAGGAAGCTTATGGCTTATAGCCTGGGCCTAGGCGTAAGCCTGAGCCTAAGCCTATGCTGATTGCCTATGCCCGCATTGCATTTAAATGAATGATCTGATAAAATTGTATTTTCGGGCCAGGTTATTGAAACATGCTCTGGACCTCAAAACCTTTTTTTGTTTGGAAAATCTTCCTTTTGATCCTGCCGATATGGAGTTACTCCCAGTCGGGGGATCGGCTATACAGGCAGTCTCTGGACAGCCTTTTGCTTGCCAACCAACTCACCAGGGGTTCGGATGATTCCGTTTATTTTCAACTCGCGGGCAGCCTGATCGACCAGTCTTTCAGCTTGTCCAACAAGAGCAAATTCCAGGAGTCAAATACAAATCTGGATTGGGCTGAAAAAATTTGCCATTCCTATGCTCCACAAGATCATCCCCTTTTTCCCAAACTCTACTATGCGCGCACTTATGCCTTCAGCAAGGAAAACAATATGCTCAGAACGGACTCCGCAGGTACCGCTGCGCTCGAATTACTTCGTCACGCCTCTTTTTCGGACAATGAGCACGTCGCATCCATATACTATTTACTTGCTTATGCGAATGATTTATTGCAGAACAGTTCAAAAGCTATGGCTTGTATCCAAAATGCCTTGGATATAGCAGAAAGAAAGTATGGTACCCATAGCGAATTGTATTTCAGATACTATAATGGATTGTGCAACATTTATAAAAATTCCGGTGAAACGGAAAAGGCCCTGACCGGTTATAAACAACTCCTTGTTTTGATGGATTCCACCCTGGGAAAACGAAATAAAAATTACATCAACTGCCTGTCCAATTTATCCAATTTGTATCTGGGTTTGGATAGTCTGGATCAGGTGGAAGTCTTAAGGCTGGAAGCAATGGAGTTATCCGAACAAACCTTTGGTCAGTACAGTGAAGACTACATGATATCCCTTTTTAACCTGGGAACCTACTATAAAAATGTAAGGCAGATG
>JAKQGD010000025.1 GCA_029573365.1 Bacteroidota bacterium
ACGATTATATGAATAACTTATGAATATTTACAATTGTTTACAATAATTTAATGTACAATCATTTGTTTATCAATGTTTTCTGACTATTTTTGACCCACCATTATATTAATTCATTAACTAATTATTTTTACCAATCATGAGAAAGTTTTTTGTGTTACCATCTATTAATCGACTATTCTTAAATTCGCTAAGTTTTATTTACATTCCATGCATTTTGATTTCAACCATGTCTTCATCTTTAATTGGACAAACAATCACGGAGACAATGGGAACAGTTTCTGGAACTACTGCAATTTCAGTTCATGAAGCCAACAATGGGTTTGATAATGATAATTTAACTTTCTCAGGGTCAGGGGATATTAGAAACACATCTTTGGAATCCGATAACACAGCTAATGTTTTATTTAATGCAACTCCGGAAGACATAATTGTATCTGGTTTAAACTCCACCGCCACGTCAATTAATGTTACCATTACACTGTGGAAATCAACTAATGCTGAAAATGGTTCAAACTTTTTTGTGGAGTACAGCACGGATGGAAGTAATTTTACTGGAACTTTGAGTCCAACCATGCCCACTGGAAGTGGAACCACGGGCGTTTATAACGACTACTCTTTAAATTTTACCTCTATCCCTCAAGGTATAAAAGCTTTTAGATTTAGAGCAAACGGAGCAACCACCAATTTTAGACTTGGTAAATTCGTTTTAACTCCATCAGGAGGATTATTGCCAGTAAGTATTAATAGGGTCATTATTCTCAAGAGCAATAAGTTTAATGAAATTAATTGGTCTTGCCTTTCCGAGACCAACAACGACTTCTTTACCATAGAGAGGTCAGCAGACGGCAGCACCTTTGAGGCCATAGGTACCATCAAAGGGGCGGGCAACTCATCCAGGGAGATCACCTACGAGGTTACCGATGAGGCTCCATTAAGAGGTTTAAACTACTACCGCATCAAACAGACGGACTTTGACGGCAAATATTCTTACTCAGAGGTCCGCTCTGTGAGATTTACAGATGCTTCTACTATCACAGTATCTCCCCGCACCACCGAGGGCAGGATATACGTCACCACCGACATGGAGGACTATGAGGTATCTGTACTTACGGCCTCCGGAGCAAGGGTCCGCACCTTAAGCGGCCTAAGTGCCGACCAGTCTATCAGCATCGAGGACCTGCAGCCGGGCATCTATTTCATCAGAGTGAGCAGTGGCACACACAGCGAGACTGTACGGGTCATCAAAATCTGATCATACATATAATATAACACACCTTATAACGAAAATTAAGAAAGCCCCACTGTGGGGCTTTTTTATTGCAACAAAAACACATGATAATTTTATTTAATGTGAATAGATGGGTTTGCAAACATTTATTGTGTGTCAAAAGTTTTTATCATTACAATTGCAATAATATATCGTCATTTATCACTATAATTTTCTTTTATTTTTATTATTTTATTTTTACAAAATAATTGTGTCCCTTTTAATTTAAATTCGTCTTAATATTTTAGCGACACACCTTAAATATCAGAATTACGGCCTCGGCCTATCTGACAATAACAATCCAATTTATTAACTAACCAGTCAATACTTTTTACATGAGAAAGTTTTATGCAGTTTTTATTGTTTTATTTTCATCAAGTTTTAGCATCGCTCAAACTTGCGTAGTTGGCCTCAATTCTACAACACTTTCCGGATTTGTCACTGCCAATGCAGGCTCGGGAGGAGCAAATGCTGTCAAGCAACACATTGCAGACATATACAATGAAACAACTAACTCATGCTCTCCTGGAGGAATTGCTGATATTACCATCAATTATGGTGTTGAAGCCACTTTTGACCAATATGGAGGTACTGTCATTGACCAATGGGCTGGGACAACCCATGATGTTTCTGTTGCAGCCAACGGCATAGTTGGAAGAAATCCTATGGGTGCTTCCACAACAAACGAATCTAGCCCTGGTGACGTACGTTGTTATTATATCGAAGTGCTTTTTGCTCCTCATATGAACAACATCACGGCAGGTAATTTTTCTGTGCAAACATCAAGCACAAACACAGAAGGAGAGGCATATGAATCAACAGCCATCGAATTCTACAATTCCAGTGGAACTGCCTTCAGCCCTGCGACTTATTCTGGGTATTTTGCTTCTGCCAATAATGGAACAGGTTGTCACATATCAAATACACCTTCTGTAAATTCAAGTCCATGGTCAGGTGGTATGGGAACATTTTTATCACAAAGTACGTCCACCGTACAGTATGGAGGTACTGAAGGAATGAATGGTGACGCTTGTAATCCAATAGCTCTCACCGCTGGCCCATACGATGGATCAGGATACAATGTTTTGCCTACGAATACAGGACTTACATCAACTAGTAAAATAGGAGGTTTCAAATTTAAGACTTGCCTTGAAGATGTAGCAAGAGCAGCAACAACCGGAACAAACACAACAACCAGTACTAACTTTACCTCCAGACTTATCAGTTTTACAATTCAAGGCAGTCCATTGCCTGTACAGATCAAGGATTTAAGCGTTATTAAAAATGAAAACTCTTCCCTGCTCTCCTTCTCCACCGCCTCCGAGACCAACAATGACTTTTTTATAATCGAAAGGTCAGCTGACGGAGCAGCCTATGAGGCCATAGGCACCATCAAAGGGGCGGGCAACTCATCCAGGGAGATTACTTACGAATATACCGATGAGGCACCACTTAAAGGCATCAACTACTACCGCATCAAGCAGACCGACTTTGATGGCAAATACTCCTACTCGGAGGTAAGGTCGGTACGGTTTACGGACGGAGCCTCAGTGACCGTATCACCACGTACCACCGAAGGCAGGGTAGATATAACCACCGATATGGAAGATTATAACGTAGAAGTGTACACAGCGGCAGGAGCACAGGTAAAAGCATTTACAGGCCTGAGTGCCGACCAGTCTATCAGCATCGAGGACCTGCAGCCCGGCATCTATTTCATCAGAGTGAGCAGTGGCACACACAGCGAGACTGTAAGGGTGATCAAGTTGTAATACCTTACCAAAATAATAGCTAAGAAGAGCCTCCTTTGTGGGGCTCTTTTTTTTGTCTCAAGCGGTGGGAGGGATTAAACTTTCTTAGCGGTGGGACGGCGGGAACTTACTTTTTTAGCGGTGGTACAGCGAAAAGCCGTCCGACCGCAGGGGCTTCTTGCTTCCGGTCGGATGCCTTCAGGGCATCCCACCGGTAATGAGAGAACTTTTGTGATGTGAACTTAGCGGTGGGACGGTACAAAACCGTATGACCGCAGGGGCAGGACATCCGATAGTAAATGTAAATTGATATAAAAAACAAAGGCTTCTCAACTGTTTGAGAAGCCTTTGAGCGAACCTAAAATATTATTTTTTAAAATTTTCTCAAGAAGTGGGGGAAGAGAGACCTGGCGGAATCTCCCCCCATAATGCACCCGTTATTGAAAATTTTATTTCTTTAAATGCCTTCATTTTCGTCATCAACAATACCAAGCAGATTCAATATATAAGTGATCAAGTCCATGTCTTTTGTTTTTACTTATTAATTAATTTAACCCGAAATTGTAAGACAAAAATACAGGGTCTTTTCATTAAATGTTTTAACAATCGTCAAGGACATTTTATATCAACTTTTTCTGAAATTCCTCTTTCGGAAAAACATATATGTCTAGTAATCAGTTATTTATATTATCTGAAACTTGTTAAAAACCTTCTACATCTTCAGGTGACGCCACTCGAAATGCATAAGTAATCAAATGTTTTTAGCTTTTTCGAAACTCACATTATACCGGTTTCGACCAGCTGTCAAACTACTTTTTCAACATCAATATGGGTTTTAAATGGGTTATGGTGCAAAGATAAATGCATTCTTAAATAAATCTTTTATCAAAAATTATTGTTTTTTTATATATTTTTAAGCCTGTAAATTATTTTAGTTATATACACATTATATTGTTTATCAGTACGTTGCAGTTTCAATAACTCCCCATGGAATTAATAAAAACCCTGTACCAACTCAAAAAAGACATCGCTGACCGAAGGTCGGATGTAGCTTTTGCCGGCAAACTGGACCGCTTTGAAGCCTTAATTGACGCAGACCCTGACCTGGATGACTGCAAAGCCGTAATGTATCTTTATGGCAAGAAAAAAGTCACTATGGCATACAGGGCTCTAAAATACCGAATGGAAGAAAGACTCATGAATGACCTGATCAAATACAGTTCAGAAGAAAAAAACACAAGGTCCCGGGTCTACATGAAAATAGTCGTGGATAAATATTTACTTGTGGCCAGCCTGATCATGAAAAATTTCCAAAGAAAATCAGCCATCCCCATTTTGGAAAAAGCTTTGGGCATCGCAGAAAAATACAGCTATCCGGCAGAAGTACTCTCAATAGCCAAAACCCTTTCAAACCATTATGGATTTGTCGAGGTAGACCGTAAAAAAATGACATACTTCCTTGACATGGCAAGAAGGGTTTCAGCTACTGTTCATGCCGAAACCTACGTTTCTGAGTGTTACGTCATTGTATCTAACCTGGTCTATATGACTAAAGGGGCTTACACAAAAAAGCAGATTTCAGAAATCAAGGAAATGACTATAAAACTCCAAAAGATTAAAGCTGAACACAGGTCAAATTATATACTATTCAATACTAACGATATTATAAATTTTTATTACCAGGTCATAGGAGATTTTCAGGGCTCATTAAGACTTGGCTATGAAAGTTTGGAAGAAATTCTTGCACTGGATAACAATGACCTTTTTGGCGTTTTTAAGTGCAAATTCAATATCTCGGTATCTCACTTTTACCTTCAGCATTATGATGAGGCGGACTGGTGGTTTGAGGATACACTTAAAATTTTGACCAAGGGTACACCCAACTGGTTTCATGTAACCCTGATACAATTTTTAAATCACCTGTATGCCGGCAAGCTTGATAAACTTGCCCAATTGACTCTCGAGGTCATAAACAACAATAACTTAAAGAAAAATCCATATTTTCACGAACTCTGGGAGGTAAGAGAAGCTTTCTTCCAACTGCTGTTAAAAGTCGGAAAGATCAACCTCCAGCCTGAGCAGAATAAATTTGTAAGGCCATTTTCTTTGATAAGATTTTTAAACAATCTGCCCCACCATGCCAAAGACAAATCAGGACTTAATATTACTATCCTTATCCTTCAGGTAATTTTTTTGCTTCTCGACCGTAAATACAACCAAATCATAGACAGGGTAGATGCACTTACACAGTACACCTACAGATATCTTCGCAATGACGATACATTCCGTTCAAACTGTTTTATCAAGATGCTCATCCTCATGGAAAAAGCAGATTTTCATCTGGTACGCACCAGGACCATGACAGACGGGCTTTACAGGAAGCTGACAGGGTCCCGCATAATTACAGACATTAAAAACCCTCAGGTGGAAATCATGCCTTATGACTATTTGTGGAACATCATTCTGGAAATTCTGGAAACCAACCATAAAAAAGGCAGGTAGTCCAAAAGCTTGTTTATTTATATTTCCGGCTCAGGGTGCAGGAATCCTGATTCAGATCAATTGCAAAGATTATTTACATGGGCACGGGCCGGGTCGTATCCCAGTTTTACGCATTCCTTGATATCCATGCAGGCTTTGCCAAAGTCCAGAAGTTTGGTGTATGTATTTGCTCTGTTAAAATAAGCCTCAGCAAAATCCTTTTTTTGTGAAATCGCTTCTGAAAAATCTACCAGAGCCTTGTCATATTTTTTGGTTTCAAGATAACATATGCCGCGGTTGACATAAAGTTCCGCATTTCGTCCGTCTGTTTTCATCAGGTTTGTGTAATCCATGGCTGCCTCTTCGTATTTGCCCATTTTGTATGTGGTGACGGCTTTGTTTTTCAGGGCGGCCTTGTGGTCGGGTTTTATCTGCAGGCAGATGTTTAGGTCTGTGAGTGCCCCGGCTACGTCTTCCAGCATGATTTTGGCATAACCGCGGTAGTAATAAAGATCCGCATCACCGGCATTATATCGCATCGCAGTACTGATCTCTGATATGGCTTCGTGCCATTTATTTTGCTTTAGGTAGATTTTGGCTTTTTCGCCCGAGGTCACTCCCTGGTCAGGCTTAAGATTGCCTGCTGCCGTATAATCAGCAAGAGCTCCCATAAAATCTTCCATTTTATTTTTACATATGGCCCTGTTAAGAAAAAGGGCATATGACTGTTCGCCCATAGTGATAGCTCTGGTAAAATCTGCTATGGCTTCGTTATATTTGTTTGTTTTCATATAAGCGGTTCCCCTCTGTACAAAGGCCTTAGAGAGAGTTGGGTCCAGTTCAGCTGCTTTGGTAAGAAAGCCTATGGCCTCTTCATGGTTGCCGGCTGAGAGCAATGTATACCCGAGAGAAAGATGACCCTTGGCATGAGCAGGGTCCAGGCTGATAACCTTGCGGAAATCTTTGATTGCCGCGTCGTTTTGCTGCAGATTGAGCGAGGCCGTTCCTCTGTTATAATAGGCTTTTACATTGTCCGGTTCCAGCTCTAGAAAAGCAGAATAGGATGCTATGGCCAATCCGAAGTTTTTACTGTTAAAATACTCAGCAGCCTTGTTGTAATGATCAGTCGCCACACTGTTGCCCTGTGACAAACCCAAAGTCATCCAAAAAATATTAGATAAAAAAATGAGTACAATCTTTCTCCTCATATTAAAACGGTATTTCAGAATTTAAAAAATTATTTAGGTCGGGACGATACGGGGGGAATGACAGAACTATTTGACCTATGCTTTGTTTGGCAAATTTAAAATTATTTCCGTGGTATGTTCCTTACTTTTACCACTTTTGTAAAAAATTTTATAAAAATTCATGGCAATCCCTGACATTGGAGCCGGTAAAGACCCTGACCCGGGAGCTTCCGAACGCAAAAAAGACCATATCGATCTGGCTTTCAGGTCATCACTGGATGCTGCCAGACTCGACACCCGATTTTATTACGAGCCTGCCCTTCATGCACACCCTCAAGACTACTCACAACTGAGTCTGCCTTTTTTGGGACACGATTTTGGGGCACCTATATGGGTTTCGTCGATGACCGGAGGTACTACACGGGCTGCTCTTATCAATGAAAATCTGGCCAGGGCATGCGGTCATTTCAGGTTAGGTATGGGCCTCGGTTCCTGCCGCCAGTTGTTATACAGTGACGAACATCTTTCTGATTTCAAAGTCAGGAAACATATGGGCTCACAGCCTCTTTGGGCCAACCTCGGAATAGCTCAGGCTGAGCAGCTTATAAGCAAAGGGGAGACGCACCGGATTAAAACTTTGCTTGACAAACTCGAAGCTGACGGTCTGATTATTCATATCAATCCTATGCAGGAGTGGTTTCAGCCCGAAGGCGACCGTATCATGGTGCCCCCTGTGGAGACCATAAGCAGGCTGCTCGACATAAACGGACTGAAAGTCATGGTCAAGGAGGTAGGACAGGGCATGGGTCCCGGCAGTCTTGTGGAACTTATGAAATTACCCATAGAAGCTGTAGACTTTGGAGCGGCCGGTGGCACCAGCTTTTCTATACTGGAGATTATGCGGGCCTCCCAAAAAACAGGGCTCCACTATGGAGACCTGGCAGCTACAGGACACACTGCAGAGGAAATGGCCGGTTTTGTAAACCAAATCCTGGATAATGAAGGAAGCAAAATCCTTTGCCGGCAGGTCATTGTTTCAGGGGGAATCCGTGGGTTTATGGATGGTTATTACCTTACCAGCAAACTAAAACTGCCCTCTGTATATGGCCAGGCATCAGCACTGCTAAAACATGCCATGGAAAATTATGACAGCCTCCACGAATACCTGGAAATGCAGTTGCGGGGACTGGCCATGGCAAAAACCTTTCTCAAAGCAAAATGATGGGTACGAACAAAAAACAAGTGAGCGGATTTTCGAAGTGGTCTAAGGTTCAGAAGCTGGATTGGCTAAGAGATACTTTTACAGGCGGTGAAGCCGGCCTAAAAAACACCCTGGAGTCCTTCTGGCTTGAAGACAACAGCATACAAAAAGTAATCGACGGCTTCAGCGAAAATACTGTGTCTAACTTTATCCTGCCTTATGGTCTGGCGCCCAATTTTCTGATAGACGGGGAGACGTATTGTGTCCCTATGGTCATAGAAGAAAGCTCTGTAGTGGCGGCAGCGTCGGCAGCAGCTAAATACTGGTATGACCGGGGAGGCTTCAAAACAGAGATAAAAGGTACGATCAAGGTGGGACAATTGCACTTCAGGTGGTCAGGTGATCCGGCCTTACTGCAAAGCAGGTTTGATGATATAGAAGCCTGGCTTAGGCATCATGCCACTACACTCACGGAAAACATGGAGAAAAGAGGTGGCGGCATCACCTCTCTGGAGCTTCTCGATTTCACAGACCGGGAGCCGGGCTTGTTTCAGATCAGGGTGCATTTCGAGACCTGCGATTCCATGGGTGCCAATTTTATAAATTCGGTACTCGAAAACTTTTCTGATTCGCTTGAAAATTATTTTATCGACAGCCCTCACATTCCGGAGGACTATCGGGATGTAGACATCATCATGGCCATCCTTTCCAATTACACTCCGCAATGCCTGGTCAAAGCAGAGGTGTCTTGTCCTGTCAGCGAACTGGGTACTTTTGCCAATGGAATGCTTGCAGAACAACTGGCAGAAAAATTCAGGTTGGCCGTAAACATAGCACACATAGACCCATATCGGGCCACTACCCATAACAAGGGAATATTCAATGGTATAGACGCCGTCATCCTTGCCACCGGAAACGACTTCAGGGCCACAGAAGCGGCGGGTCACACCTATGCAGCCAGAATGGGCAGCTACCGCAGTCTGAGCCATTGTGAGATTACGGATGGCATATTCAGATTCTGGCTCGAAATACCGCTGGCCATTGGTACCGTGGGAGGACTTACCTCTCTCCATCCTTTGGCACGGACCTCGCTGGAAATACTGGGCAATCCATCGGCTGAGCAACTGATGCGTATCATTGCCTCCGTGGGTCTGGCACAAAACTTTGCTGCTGTCCGTTCGCTGGTTACCACCGGCATCCAGCAAGGGCACATGAAGATGCACCTCCAAAATATCCTTAGTCATTTGGGAGCCACAGAGCAAGAATCAGCAAAAATTTCCTCGCACTTTGAAAATAAGACCATCTCCTATTCAGGTGTCAGGGATTATTTGCAAAATTTAAAGGGCACCGTTTAAAGCGAAGCAACATTTGGGGCTTTGGCTCCGTTCTATGGATAAATATCCGTATGAAGAGATTTTTGACCATTGTTATCGTCATTCTTGTTTACCAATTGGGCTACAGCCAAGATGCCAAAACTACCATCCAGGAGTTTTATACTTACAAAAATGAAATTGGAATTAATTTTACCAATGTTCTGGGCAATGTACTCAGCCTAAACCCCAACAATGTCAGCTCACCTTACGGAATCACCTACAGAAGACATTTTGGAAACAAATCTTTCAGGTCGGGATTTAATTTCAGGACCGGCAGTAAATCTACAGAGGATTTTAGCAGCGGGGCGATAAGACGGGATTTGAGTGAACTGAGTCTGGTATTCAGGGCTGGTCTGGAGTCTCACATTGTTTTGACAAAAAGAATCCTTTTTTCATATGGATTTGACGTGCTTACATCCTATGAAAACGAGATATCGGAAATCTTTGATTTTATAAGCAGCGGTTCATCATTTAACAGTAATGACTGGCTGGCTGGAGCGGGTCTGGGTCCCATGCTAAGGCTTGAATATAAAATATCGGACCGTATTTTTATAAGCTCAGAGTCATCCCTGTACGGATTTTATAAAAAGGGGAAAAATAACCTTACGGTCAATGGAGTCACACAATCCGAAAACAAAAAGGAATATGGTGTCGAGCTGCTATTGCCTCAATCTTTGTTTTTTAACATCTCTTTCTGACGCTGCCATGAAAAAATCTTTCATACTGTTGTTGGCTGTTTGGTGTTTTGTACCATGGCTCAAAGCCCAGGATAATCCGTATGCTGAGGAAGACCTTTACGAAGATGATCCTTATTTTTGGTCACATACCAAAGAAGTCGGAGTCAATTTTACTCCACTGATTTCCAAATTTGTACCTTTTAACCTCGGACAAAATGATGCCGGCCGCATAGGGTTTATATACAAAAAGTATTATTCTACCCGGGCTTTCAGGTTTACCCTTGGCGGAAAGCTGAATGAAGTTTTCCAGTCTGACGGGTCCAATTTTTTATATATTGGCCTCGGACTCGAAAAGAGATACCCGATTTCAAAAGACAAAAAACTTAGTTATACCAGTGGGTGGGATGTCTTTATCCTGGGTACAGAGACAGGAGAAGAAGATGCTCTGGGTGTAAAAAAATCATACGGATTTGAATACCATTTCAGCAAAAGAGTTTTTATTTCTACTGAGGCTTATCTTACATTGGGTGTAAACCCGGACCAAGGGGGCCCTGCAATCAGTTTTCAGCTACCTACTGCCATTTTTGTCAATATCCGACTTTATTGAAACGTTAAAATTTTACAAAATATTGACAATTATAAATTTACAACTTATTTTTGATTCAAATTTTAAAATTTAAAGCTTATGAATAGATTATTATCTCTGTTGATTCTCCTCGTAATGTTTAGTTTTTCCTGTACTAACAAGGAGGTAATCACACCGGACCAGCAAACGCCAAAATTGCCTGAGACACCGTATTCTTACAATGTGCTTAGTCTGCCAGCCGGTGCAAGCCAGGCAGGTGGCATTTTTGATGATGTCATCGATCCAAGCAAGCCCAGTAACACCATAAACATCACACCATGGGGAGCCACTCTGGGTAGGGTTCTTTTTTATGACAAAAATCTTTCGCTTAACAATACCATTGCATGTGCCAGTTGCCACCATCAGGACAAGGCATTTGCAGACGGACAGCAGTTTAGCACGGGCTTCCAGGGAAGGATTACTCCACGCAACAGCATGGCCATCATCAATCCCATCACCCAAAACAACCTGTTTTGGGACAGTCGTTCCAGGACCATCAGCGACCTTTCGCTCAAGCCTGTGCAGAATCACATAGAAATGGGTATGGAAGACTTGGATGTACTGGAAAGAAAGCTTGAAAAAATATCCTATTATCCAGCTTTGTTCAAGAAGGCTTTTGGTACTGAGGTTGTGACCAAAGAACGTGTATCTGAGGCCCTTTCACAGTTTATCGGCAGTATTACCACCAGCAGGTCCAGATTTGACTTTTTTATGAACAATGATTTAGTTCATTTAAATGAACTGGAAAGACTGGGTATGAACTTGTTTAACAGCGACAAAGCCAAATGTTCTTCTTGCCATGGAGGTGGTAATATGAGTGCACAGGATGGACCTAATGATCCGTATGGCGGTGGTGGAACCGGCTCATTTGGTTCTGTAGTCAATGACCTCAGAGGGGCCACCAACATAGGTCTGGATCTGCAATACAAGGACAATGGTTTTGGCGACGGAAAATTTAGGATTCCAAGCCTTAGAAATATAGAACTAACGGGCCCTTATATGCATGATGGCAGGTTTAAAACTCTGGAAGAAGTGCTTGACCACTATACTGACGGCATCAAGCCCCACAAACATCTGGATGTAAAATTTACCGATGGGCACGGCAATCTGAAAAGGCTGGATTTGAGCTCTGTAGAGAAAAAAGCCATCATTGCTTTCCTCAAAACTCTTACTGACAAGGAGATGACCACAGACCCCAAGTATAGCGACCCTTTCAAACCATAATCAGATAACGAATGTTACATAATGGCTTCTTGTGATAAACAGGAGGCCATTTTTATTTTATAACGGCAAGGTTTTATTGTCAAAAAGGCATGCCCTCTCCTCCCATAACATCTGTAGAATCACAACTTAAAAATTATGGCCCCGGCTACGATGCCGTAGTCAATTGGTTTAGAAACCAGGGGTGGAAACCACTTGAGTTCCAACAGGAAGCGTGGCTTGCTTTCCAGCAGGGCAGGGATGGCGTCATCAATGCCCCCACTGGCAGTGGCAAGACGTACTCTGTCTTTGTGGGTATCCTCATCAGCCACCTCAATCATCCCATAGACACCACAACATCTGCACGAAAGAGCCCGAAAGTCATCTGGATCACTCCCATCAGAGCACTCGCCAAAGAAATCATGCTTACCTGCAAAAGGGCACTGGAAGCACTGGATATACCCTGGAGGGTAGAGGTACGTACAGGGGATACCGTCTCGAGCCAGAGGAAGGAACAACTAGCGTCACCCCCTGAAGTCCTGATCACAACGCCTGAAAGCCTGCATGTCACCATGGCCACTACGGGGTATTCACAGTTTTACAGCAAAACTGACCTCATCGTCGCAGACGAATGGCACGAACTCATAGGATCCAAGCGAGGGGTCCAGACCGAGCTGGCCATAGCCCGCATCAGGGGACTCAATCCCCGGCTCAGGGTATGGGGTATCTCAGCCACCATAGGCAATCTGGAGGAGGCCACAGACATCCTGCTATACAATACTGAGGAAGACAGCAGGACCATCATCAAAGCCGGTATAAAAAAAGAGATCACACTTAGGTCGGTCATCCCTGCAGAAATAGAAAAGTTTCCCTGGGCCGGCCACATGGGCCTCAGGCTTGCCTCACACGTGGTGGATATCATAAGACAAAGCCGCAGCACCCTCATTTTTACCAATACAAGGGCCATGTGCGAGATATGGTACCAGCACCTCCTGGAGCTGGACCCGGACCTGTCTGGGCAGATGGCCATGCATCACGGATCCATAGGCCGCGATCTCCGCGACTGGGTAGAAGATGCTCTGTATGAAGGGCGTATCCGTGCCGTGGTATGTACCTCGAGCCTCGATCTGGGTGTAGACTTCAGACCCGTGGAGACCATCGTACAGGTGGGCAGCCCCAAAGGAGTAGCCCGTTTTGTTCAGAGGGCCGGCAGAAGCGGTCACCAGCCGGGGGCAAGCAGCCGCATATGGTTTGTACCCACCCATGCACTCGAGCTCATAGAAGCAGCAGGCCTGCGTATGGCTGTGGCCAATGGCGACCTAGAAGAGAGAATACCCTACATCCGCAGTTTTGACGTCCTAATCCAGTATCTCATGTCGCTGGCTGTATCTGAGGGTTTTAATGCCGAGGAATGTTACAAAGAAGTAACGGGGACCTTCTCCTACTCCAGCCTCACCCGCGATGAATGGCGAAGAGTGCTTAGTTTTCTGGTCCATGGCAGTGATTCCCTCCATGCCTATGACGAATATAAAAAAGTTGAAATTTCGCCTTCCGGCAAATACATAGTCAACAACCGCAGGATAGCCGCCCGCCACAGGCTCTCCATAGGTACCATCGTCTCAGAAGTGATGGTGAGTATCCGCCTGGTCAAGGGCACCTACCTGGGTCAAATCGAGGAATGGTTTATCTCACAACTCTCGCCGGGTGACATTTTTTGGTTTTCGGGCCGTGCCCTCGAGCTGGTGCGTGTACGCGAAATGACGGCACAGGTAAGGCTGAGCAATAAAACCTCCGGAAAAATTCCCTCATATCAGGGCGGCCGCATGCCCTTGAGCTCGCAGATGTCAGAGGTGCTGAGAGAAAAAATTTACTCCTACACAGAAAACAACATTACAGATGTGGAGGTCGAGGTCCTTAGGCCACTTCTGGAAATGCAGACAGCCAGCTCTGTGATACCACGCAGAGACGAGTTTTTGGTCGAATATTTCGAGAGCAAAGAAGGTTTCCATCTGGTGATGTACCCCTTTGAAGGCAGAAATGTGCACGAAGGTATGGCAGCACTTATTGCCCGAAGGCTTTCTATGGTTAGGCCCATCTCATTTTCTATAGCCATGAACGACCTGGGCTTTGAGTTGCTGTCTGATCAGGAGATCGATGTCGATTTACTTATAAACCGGGAGTTGTTTACCACTAAAAATCTGGCGTCAGACATCCAGTCGAGCATGAACAATGTGGAGATGGCACGTAGACGTTTCCGGGACATATCGAGGATATCAGGGCTTATTTTTACCGGTTTTCCGGGCAAGCAGAAAAAAGAACGACACCTGCAGTCTTCCAGCCAGTTGTTGTTTGACGTTTTCCGGGAATATGAGCCCGACAACCTTTTGTACCTCCAGACCTATGACGAAGTCATGACTTTCCAGCTCGAGGAGTCACGTATGAGAAAGTGCCTGCATAAAATTATGAACAGCCATATCCTCATCTCTCGCCCCGAAAAGCCCACGCCCTTTTCCTTTCCCCTGATAGTGGACAGACTCAGAGAAAAACTTTCATCCGAAAAGCTCGAAGACAGGATTAGGAAAATGACAGTCGATTTCGATAAGTGAAAATGTTTATGGGTTAAAAATATAGTCTTGTCTTTTACCTACAACTTTTAACAAGTTTTTACCATACACTTTGCAGCATTGTGAGCTTGTCAGCGTTTAATATATAAATCCTCATCATGCATCCTAAATTTATCTTCTTCTTCCTGGCTCTTGTATTGATTTCCTGCGGTAAGGAGGACAAAGGCATCCAGGGAAAATGGAACCTTGTAAACGTGAGCGGTTCTATTGCAGGAGTAAACATCGACCATCCCAAAGGTGAAATCGTATGGAATTTTGGCGAAAGCCTCGTCATAACCAATAATTACAATGGTAATTTTAACTTTAGTTTCCCAACAGGTAAATATGACTATGAAATTAAAGACGATATCAAACTCTTTGTCAATGGAACCCAGTTTGCCACCATCACATCGATGACGGATGATGAACTGGACCTGGGGCAGCCACAGATTTCAGATGGCGTGTTTTATCATTTTGTCAGGTAACCTACCATAAACGAGGTTATTGGTAGATTTTTTTAAGGCTTTGGTCTATACAGGCAAATACAGGTTGTTAACTGACGGCGATAATTGTACCTTTGGTATCCTGTAAAAACCCTGATTCTTGTGAAAACATTCATATTGGCTTTTCTGATGTTTGTTTCAGGCATTTTTCATGCTCAGAACAGCAACGATACAGACTTTGTCTACCATCTTAAAAAGACTTCAGAAGTTGTCAGGATTGACGGTATTGCTGACGAGTCCGGATGGATGCAAGCTGACATCATCAACAATTTTGTACTCAACGCTCCCATAGACAATGCCTCACCTGATCACAGCACCTCTATCAGACTGCTCTGTGACGATGATAACCTCTATATGCTGGCAGAATGTTATGATGACAAAAACCATGTTATACAGACTCTGAAGAGAGATGGTTTCAGCGGGGACAGTGACGAGCTGGCTTTTCTGATCGACCCTGTAGGCAACAAGGCCAACGGCTATGGTTTTGGAGTCAATGCAATGGGAGCACAGACCGAAGTCATCCTTTCTCCGGACGAAAATGACGCCTCATGGGACAACCGCTGGTACTCGGCTGTCAAGCGGCTGGACGACAAGTGGATTGTGGAAATGAAAATTCCTCTCAAAAGCATCAGATTTAAGGAAGACATCAAAGCCTGGCGTTTTAACATCGGAAGGATAGATCCCGGCAGCAACCAGGTGAGTGTATGGGCACCTGTGCCAAGGCAGTTTGACTTTGCCGACATAGGCTATTTCGGCACCCTGTTGTGGCCCGAGGCACCTACTCGCAAAGGCGGAAAAGTTTCCCTCATACCATACATGTCCCTAAGAAATGACAACATTGCGGGCAAAAAAGAAACCTACCTGAGGGCCGGTGGTGACGCCAAGTTGGCGTTGACTCCGTCGATGAATCTCGACCTTACTTCATTTTCTGACTTTAGCCAGGTGGAGGTAGATGTCCAGGTTACCAACCTGACCAGATTTAACATCTTCTTCCCCGAAAGGAGGCAATTTTTTATCGAAAACAGCGATATTTTCAACAATTTCGGTCAGGGAGCTGATCAGGTGTTTTATTCGCGTACCATCGGACTTAACCGCTCCGGCCAACCCATTCCCATCCTGTACGGGGCCCGCCTGACAGGAAATCTGAGCGAAAACCTCAGAGTAGGAGCATTTAATATGCAAACCCATGACGAAAAGTCCTCCACAGGCAACAACTTCAGTGCCTTTGCCTTCCAGCAAAGAGTGTTCAGCAGATCCAGGATACGTGGCATCGTACTCAACAGGCAGGGATGGTTCGATGGTAGCTTTGATAAATCCGACTACGGACGCAATGCCGGTGGAGACTTCCAGTATACGACAAAGGACGGTAAAGTGTCAGCCTCAGCCGGATACCTTCATTCTTTTAAAGGAACGGATTATGACACCAAAAATGGACAGGTTTATGGGGGCTTCGCATACAATGGCCAAAGGTTCCGTACGACCCTGGATTGGCAGCATGTA
>JAKQGD010000030.1 GCA_029573365.1 Bacteroidota bacterium
AACAGAAAACCTACTTGATGTGGCCATCAAAAACAAGGTTAAAAAGGTGGTGGTTTTAAGTACCGACAAGGCTGTCTACCCTATCAATGCAATGGGTATATCAAAAGCCATGATGGAAAAAGTAATGGTGGCGAAATCCAGGCTTTCGACTGATACTGTGCTTTGTGGTACCCGATATGGAAATGTGATGGCAAGTCGGGGTTCCGTTATACCTCTTTTTGTGGAGCAAATCAAAGCAGGGAAACCCCTCACGATCACTGATCCGGGTATGACACGCTTCATGATGACTTTAGAGGATGCTGTGGACCTGGTACTTTATGCTTTTGAACACGGAAATCCGGGAGACATCTTTGTCCAGAAATCTCCTGCTTCCACCATTGCTACACTGGCAGAAGCTTTAAAAAATCTATATCACAGCAAGAGTGAGGTTGTTAACATTGGGACCCGCCATGGCGAAAAACTGTTCGAAACGCTGGTCAACCGGGAAGAAATGGCTAAAGCTGAAAACCTGGAGCATTATTACAGAATACCTGCAGATAACAGGGACCTCAATTATGCCCGGTATTTTTCTGAAGGCGAACCTGATATGGAAAAAATGGAGGAATATCATTCACATAATACACACCGGCTTGATGTCCAGGGCACCATGGACCTTCTTATGAAGCTCTCTTTTATACGTTCAGACGTGGAGGCTGTGACACATGCCTGATCAGCATTTTATCATACCGGGACAAAAATTTGAGGATCACAGAGGCAGTGTAATGTCAGCCAATACTTTTGATATGACCCAGGTAAAAAGACATTATATTGTCACCCACAACAACAATGAGACCATCAGGGGTTGGCAGGGCCATAAAATGGAGACTAAGTGGATCAAGTGCATTGAAGGAGCATTTTGTGTCAACCTGGTGCGACCCTTTGACATTGATTTGCCTGTCGGTAAAGAAGAAGTGGTCGCTTTGACGTTACATGCCGGGACTGGGCATGTTCTTTTTGTAGCAG
>JAKQGD010000042.1 GCA_029573365.1 Bacteroidota bacterium
CTCCACACCTCCTGACAATACTCGTCCGCTGGCAGGAGCCACCGTATTGTATGCTCTGGCCAATCTGGTGATAGAATCCAGCAGGATGACTACATCGTGGCCGCTTTCTACCAGCCTCTTTGCTTTTTCGAGCATGATACCTGCCACACGTACGTGGTTTTCTGCAGGCTCATCAAAGGTACTGGCAATAACCTCGGCATTGACACTTCTTTTCATGTCTGTGACCTCTTCAGGCCTTTCGTCTATAAGGAGCACGATCAGATAACATTCAGGATGGTTTTTGGCGATGGCATTTGCTACATCCTTTAGCAAGAAAGTCTTTCCTGTTTTGGGCTGAGCTACAATAAGTCCCCGCTGTCCCTTTCCGATAGGAGTAAAGAGGTCGATCATTCTATTGCCATAATCTTTACCTAGAGGATGGGAGGTCAGCTTAAACTTTTCATCAGGAAAAAGAGGCGTGAGGTAGTCAAACGGCACCCTTTCCTTGAGTTTGAGAGGATCCAGACCATTTATATTATTGACTTTTAACAAGGCAAAGTACTTTTCGCCCTCCTTGGGGAGTCGCACTGTGCCATGTACCGTGTCTCCGGTCTTAAGGCCAAAGAGTTTGATCTGTGATGGTGACACATAGGTATCATCAGGAGAGGACAGATAATTATAGTCTGAAGACCTCAGGAAGCCATAACCTTCCGGCATAAGCTCCAGGATACCTTCAGATTCGATGATGCCGTCCAGGTCGGGCATAAATTTTGGCTCTTCAACCTTTGTTTCCACAGGGACCTGCCTTCTGTATTCCGATGATGTATTACCTGGCTGAGCCTGTTGATTGTATTGTTGACCCTGCTGATTGTAGGGTTGCCTCTGATGTCTGTGTCGGGGCTCCGGCCGGGTGATGGTCACCTGTTCAGGTCTGTCGTTACGGTCTCCTCTGTCCTGCCTTTCGTTCCTGTCATAACGTTGCGGCTTTTCGGTTGCGGGCTCTGCTTCTGATTTTACTGTAGCTGCCTCTGCTTTCGCGGGCACGTCTCCGTTCTCCTGGTTAACATGCTTTTCTTCATGGATTTCGCTCTTAGGGGCAAATACTACTTTTTCAGGGCCTCTCACTATCCGTACTCTTTCTCTCCTGGAACCTTCAGCTTCTTTTGATTCGGGGGCTGTCTGAATAATTTCCTCAACTTGTTCTTCCTTGGCTTTGTTGGTGGACCCAGGCTTTCTTCCTCGTTTTTTAGGCTCTTGCGACTTAGCCTCATCTTCATCATCAGGCACAGCACTTTTATTGAGAATGGCTTGCTGGTCGAGGATTTTGTAAATGAGTTCCTGTTTGCTGAGTTTTTTTACGTTTTTTACTGAAAGCTTTTCTGCCAGGTCCTTCAACTGAGGTACCAGCATATCATTAAGCTGCAAAATGTCGTACATAAAGTATGGTTATGGTTGAGATCGTATTGAAAACCTATTTACCGGTCTGATCTGGAAGTACAAGCTCCCGCAAATCTGATTAAAAATAGCTATTGAAAAGGAAAATTACGGGTCGAGCCCGAATGCTTGAATTTGATTCGAGCCACAAATTTAGACATATTTTGATATTCAAAATACTATCTTTGCAAAAATTTTTCAAAATTATAATCCATTGCCTGCAGGCAAATCAAAATAGGGAAAAATGTTGGAGATCGGAATCATCAGGGATCACAAAGAAAAGGTTTTAGCAGGGCTCAGAAAAAAAAATGCCGGTCCTGCTTTGCTGGAACTACCTGAACGTATCATATCAAAGGACGATGAACGGAAAGTAACGCAGACAAATCTGGACAATCTGCTATCTCAAATCAACAGGCTGTCTGATGAAATCGGAAACCTCTTCAAGTCCGGCCAGGCGGCTGAGGCCAATGATAAGAAAACCCAGGTAGCAGCCTTGAAAGAAGAAGCCAAGGTACTGGAGGCCTCACTTAAATCCGTCAGAGAAGACATTGACAATATGATCATACAACTGCCCAATACACCTCATGCTTCCGTGCCGGAAGGAACCACACCTGCCGACAATGAAGTGTTTAAGGACTGGCAAAAGGCCATGCCTGATCTGGGGGAAGGTGCCCTTCCCCACTGGGAGCTGGCAGAGAAGTACAACCTTATCTCGTTTAAGGACGGCGTCATGCTGACAGGGTCAGGTTTTCCTGTATACAAGGGCAAGGGTGCCAGACTACAGAGAGCTCTGATCAGTTATTTTCTGGACAGAGCCGTGGAGGCAGGCTACACTGAGGTGCAGCCCCCTCTAATGGTCAATC
>JAKQGD010000053.1 GCA_029573365.1 Bacteroidota bacterium
GGAATGGCTTACTCTAATTTTATTGCAATATAGCAATATTACGATAGAACTATTATGCAGGAGATGGGCATCGTGGGCAAATCGACATTTTTTTTGTCACGAGAGGAAGTAAGTTTGGGATGTTTCATTGCAATGACTACCACTAATTAATTGTATTTTATCAATATTACTATAAAGTTTTGGATAGGTATGTAGACCTTTGGCAATAGTCAAACAAAATGATTTCTAATAAAAAAGTCCCGCATTGGCTTCCAACAAGTGGTATGAAAGTCTTTTTGTTTAATGAGTCTCAAAATTTCATTATCTTTGTCTTTCCTTTTGGGGTGCTTGAAAATTTTCAGGCTGAGATCACACCCATAGAACCTGTTCAGGTAATGCTGAAAAGGGATATCAGACCGGTTTTTATACGGTACTTCATCAGGAAAATGTACAGTTAATTACAATTTGTTCTGATGAGATTTTTATCTGCGGCAATGATTATCTTGGCAAGCATCACCACCCTGGTGTCTCAGTTTTCCATTCAAGGGCATATTACCAATAAACACGGAGAAGGTCTGGATTTTGCTACGGTTTTTCTGGAAGGCACACGTCACGCAGCCTCTTCCGATGCCCGAGGTTTGTACCAGATTAAAGACATACCCCCGGGTAACTATGTGTTGAAAGTTTTGTTTATCGGATATCGTCAGTACATCGAAGAGATTGTCATTAATACGGATTTGGTCAGAGATATAAAACTTGAAGGTGAGATTTATAACCTTGACTTGATAGAGATTCAGGCCAATAGAGTTGGGAATGCAGGGCCTTACAGCCGTACCTCGTTGGACAAGATTACAATACAGAAAAACAACAATGGCCAGGATGTACCCTATGTCCTCCAGTGGACACCTTCACTGCTTGTAACCTCCGATGCCGGAGCCGGTATCGGATACACTGGCATGCGACTCCGGGGCTCTGATCAGACCCGCATCAATGTTACCCTTAACGGAGTGCCGGTCAACGACGCTGAGTCGCACAATGTGTTCTGGGTAGATTTGCCAGACCTGACAGGCTCTGTAAATCACGTGGAAATACAACGTGGAACGGGACCATCCACTAACGGGCCCGGAGCGTTTGGCGGTACGGTAAGCATTACCACCGCTGACACTAGGGTAAATCCTTTCCTTGATCTATCCGCATCTGCCGGCTCTTTTGGTAT
>JAKQGD010000068.1 GCA_029573365.1 Bacteroidota bacterium
CTGCGTCCCTTGCCAGTTTCAGTATCCTGTCGTCATCCAGTATGGGGTGGGACACCCATGACTTTTTTAAGGGTACCATGGCAGTGAAAAGCTCCTCAAGCCACTGTTTTTCCTGCGCCAGCGAGTTGTCCACGATGAACAAACGGTTGTTTTGTATGGAGTCCATCTCCTCTATCACCCTGTCAATGGGCCTGGGGCGGAAAACCCTCCCCCCAAGGAAACCGACGCAGCACGGAAAACAGTTGAATCTGCAGCCGCGCGAGGCATGAAACAGATCAACCATGCGTACGCCTTTATGGTTATATTTTGAGTAATCGAGAATGGATCGCCGTGCAGGCCCTACGGGAGTGTCTTTTTTTTTGTGTAAATGGGTTTATATTTTTTCTTCTTTTGGTATCCTATTTTCAAATATAATCATTAGTTGGCTGCGAGCCTCCTGCCAATAAAGCACCGGCATTCGCCAGCCTTTGTTTTTCGAAGTTATTAAATTCTTTAGTGATAAATATACTAATTTTAACACAGACTGGTCTGTAGGAAGGCTTGCTTTTAACTTCAATGGTTTGCGTATGGTACGATTTAGTGCCTCTATGGCATTTGTGGTGTAGATGATGCGACGTATTGCTTTGGGGTATGCAAGAAAGGGAACCACATACTCCCAGTTACGTTGCCACATAGGGGCAATCTGTGGGTACTTAGTCCACTGTTTTTCAAATGCTTCCAGCCCCTGAGCGGCATCGTCGATGTTCACCGCTGTATATATTCGTTTTAAATCATTCGTCAACGCTGTGCGATCTTTCCAAGAGACGTATTTCAAACTATTGCGGATCATATGAACAATGCAGGCCTGAATCTGAGTTTGGGGAAACACCGAGGTGATGGCCTCGGCGAGTCCTTTAAGGCCATCAATGCAGGCAATAAGAATATCCTGTACACCACGGTTTTGTAAATCACTTACAATCTGCATCCAAAACTTTGCCCCTTCACTGTTGTGAAGCCATATTCCTAAAACATCCCGTATTCCCTCCCAAGATATGCCGATAACAACGTATATAGCTTTTTTAACCACATGCCCGTTTTCTCGCACTTTAACCCACAATGCATCCATATACACAATCGCATAAAACTCTTCTAGAGGCCGATGCTGCCACTCGTGCAGCTCCTCTACCACAGCATCAGTAACCCGTGTTATCAGGTCTCCAGAGACCTCTGTGCCGTAGAGCTGCCGCAGATGCTCCTGAATATCACGCGTGGACATGCCCCGCGAATACATGGCAAGAATCTTTTCGTCAAAACCGGAAAGACGTCGCTGTCCTTTAGGGATAATCTGTGGCTCAAAGGTGCCATTACGGTCCCGAGGAATCTCAACCGGTATATCGCCAATATCGGTTTTGAGTGTCTTGGCTACTGCCGTTGCGGGAATTACCACTGTTTTTACCCGCTGAATCATGTTTCTCATAGCCAAGGTGTTCCGACATCTCTGCCGATAATGCTTGCTCAAGAAGCTGTTTGCTGAGTAGCTTTAATAGACCATTGGGGCCAAAAAAATCCTCCGATGTCTTACAATCAGCTATTAACTCATCTATCAGCTCTATTTGCCTTTTTTGCATGGGTCCTCCTGAAAGGTTTGCTTTTAGAATATCATTAGGAACCCATTTACACAAAAAATCTTACACTCCCTGAAAAGGCAA
>JAKQGD010000082.1 GCA_029573365.1 Bacteroidota bacterium
AGTAGGAGTTGTGCTGTCTGTCGTAATCATCCGGGGATTCCAGAGTACCAGTATCCCTGCCTTGACAGCTCCCTTTGTGCTGTCCACATGGGTGATTATCCTGGTGAATAAACTTGACAACCTGCTCCATCGGACATTCCCGACGCACCTCCGCTGAAAAGATGTATCAATCTGCAGTGACAATGAGGATCAATCCCGGGCACTCAAAATATGCGCTTGCCAGGTACGGTACAGGAAAAACCTCCATAGAGGAACGCCGGTACGGATATTATACACGGTTTCTGACATAAAACATAACTGATCAAAACCGGGCTTTGGATTGGTTCTGCTCTGAAATGGCACAACAAAAAACCACTCTTTTTGGCGGCTTTAGGTGCTTTCCAGAATAGTTCTTACTTTTGCCCTTTCTCAGGGAGCAAGAATACGGGAAACATTGTTCCTGGTAATACTGCCCATCTGTGCAAAATTACCCATAGGTATCACACCCCTCACCTGCCCTCGAAACAATCAGTACTGGTGAGAAGGCAAAACTATTCACCTTTGGAAAGGAGGCATGAGGTTCTGGGTGGTATGGAGGAGAACATCATGGCCTGTGTTGGGGGAAACACGGGTTATTTCACCGCCTGTGAAGGTAGTGTTGCCCTCGGTCACAATGGCATTGACCGGGCCATTTGTCACTCAGACATTTTCGTTGAAGGTGTCTGAAAATGCTCTACAAGTGGTGGATGTGCTCATCACGCAGATACAGGCGATAAGGATAACACAGGAGAAAGATGCATGCGATACCATTCATGAGTGCAGTTTGCCCTGGTTGAAAAAACAAGTATACTAACCTGGTGGCTGCTTACTGAGACGAAATGTTTTACTGAGATTTTTTATCGCTGGTAGTACTTATTCCTATGTTTGGATATTACGACAAATCTGGGTATAATATCCTGTATGGTGCAGTTTGATACATACAGTCAATCCCCGGACTTACGAACATGAAGAGGGAAATAAGGCTAAGAGATTAATGTGGCTATTATAACTCAAAATACATACAGTGTATGTCCGAAATGTTTAAAAAGAATACCTGCATCCATAACCAAACAGGGTAATGATTTTTTTATCGAGA